>CAMPIG010000037.1 GCA_946886255.1 uncultured Cellvibrio sp.
AACGAATGCTTACCAGCTGATGTTCGTAATCCCCCCATATGCCACCGACTTTTATTTTATCTAAGGTGGAATTTTCCATATTTAAATAAGTAGCACTTAACTCCCCGGCCAAAACGACACTGTTTATGCCAATGGAAGCAACATACAAAGATGGGTAATTTTCTGGAATTTTCATTAGTCATCCACGGAAAAATTTCTCATAAGCGCTCATCCAAAACTTATAATTTCTCCATGTACAAGACCTTTTTCTTTGAATAAATTTACTGTTCTGAACGCTTGTGACTTATATGTGGATTCAAAAGGAATAGCATCATTTATTAAATCCTGAATAAAATTGATTAATTTATCTTCATCTGGAAAATCAACAATTACAGAATCACGGACTACTCTCGAATTTTGTTTCGAAAGAAAAATTTTATTCTCTGAACCGCAAATTGTTATAGATTTTAATCCGACGTTTGCTACAAATACCTTAGGAATATCCATCATTCTTCAATCACCTCAAGTGTCCAGCTATTTTTAATATTTTTGTTGTTTAATCTAGGCTGAGGCTGAATAACCACCTCTGGAGAACCATCAGGCAAATGCATACCAGAGCCTCTAAAGTATTCATTACCAGGCGGGCCGCCAGCTTCACCAAAAGGACTGGTTGGTGCAGCATCTTTTATGTTATCTATTTGCCTAACAACAGAACCGCTTTCTAATGCCCCAGGACGAAGTCCCAGATTAATTTCCAATTGATCAAGTTGCACACGAGTAACTTTTATTACACCGCCTTCATCAGGTAAGTAACCTACTACTTTTTCAAAAGCAATATAATCTGTCACAAAAGTACCAGATCCACCTAAGGTTGAATCAGCAAATCTTATTTCATCAGCAGCGCCAGCAACATTATATCCATGATTACTTTCCAGCATTTGATGCTGTCTGGCTTGTCCTTCTAATGCAATGTCATCAAAACGACTTTCAGTAGCAGAAATGACGCCACGCTCAGCCTGATCAACCCGCTGATAAAAATCTCCCTCTCCACCAGCTATATCACCGGGATTTCTTCCTCCGAGATTATCAGCACTTGTAGGAATTCCTCGTTCATTGACTGGCAGGTTAGTAAAACCTGCTTCGTTGTCAGTATTGCTTTCTACCAAAATTGCTCGCGCTGTAGGCGATGGTGTACTTGTTTCAGTGATTGAAACGCCAACCACTTCCCCCCGCGTACCCGCCGTTACTTTAACATCGCCGCCATTGGCACGCGCTAACGCACCACTCAGTAACGAGGTGCCGAAAGCTTCACCAATCGGTGATGCAACCGCACCAACAGCTATACTGCCTTGGGCGTAGCCTTCCATATAACCCGCTTCATGATCGCGTCCCTGGAATTCCAGCAGCCTACCGTATGCGTCTGCCTCTTTCATCCCCTCCCAGGCACCGGTTGTTGTATCTATCGGACTGGTCACGAAGTCCCAAATACCACTTGCGGTACCCACAGCACCATCCCATAAAACTGTACCGGGCTGATCAACTGCGCTTGCCTGGCCTTCACTGAAACCAGCGAGATGATCCAGCCTGCGTTGCAGGTCGGTTTTGGGAACGCCTAATGCATCAGTCTGGCCGATAGTTTGGTTGGACATAAACGCGGTAACGCCGTGTCTTTCATCTGCAAATTCACCCTCACCCAAGCCAAAAATCAAACGACGTTCGCCGGTTGATTCATCTGTATAAGCCAGGTTGGAATTGAGTAGTTGCTGCTCCAATTCATAGGGAGATATTTCACTGCCGGTATTTTCTGTGCGATTACCCGCAACAGTACGAATATCACCAGCAATTTCTGTCATTAAAAAATCCATAACAGCTGCATCGCTGCCGTGAATTTCCTGCCATTTTTGATCAATTAAACCAGCAGAACCTTGCAATAAACGGGCACTGGCTTCGGCATGCGATAATGTTTCGCCCGTTTGTTCTTCAATGTAATTGGCAAAACGGTCAACACGAGATTCGTCGCGCACATAACTGATTTCCGGAATAGCCAGTTGGCGGTAATCCACTTCCCGCTGATCCAATGCATTAAACACCGCATTGTTATTTTTAACCGCCGCATTATTGGTATTGGAATCCACACGGTTATTGGTTGTGCCGAAGGTGCCATTGCCGCTGACTGCGAAGTTAAAACCTAAATAGTCTTCCGTTGCGTTGCCCATCAGGTCGGCATAGTTTTCACGGTTGGTGTCGTAAGCCGTTTGATCGGTGACTACCACATTTTTATTGCTGTCGATGTGGTGCATGGTTTCGTGGCCGACCACGTTCACCGCCTGATTGGTGGTAGCAATATTGTCGTCGACTACGAAGATCAACCCTTCCTGATGTTGGCTGTTGGGGTTTTGCGCATAAGCACCCTGAATCTGTTGCTGGATAGTGGTGCCGTCGTAGGTGCGGGTATTGAGGTTGTATTCTTCCTGCACCAGTACCATGGCTTCTACCGGGCTTACGCCGGTTTGCATGGCAATGCTGTTGGCCAGAGCAGAATACGCGGCTTGCTTTTGCTCCGGCGTGGCATTGCCGTCATTGATCACGCTGACGTGTTCGGCATTGTTCACATCGTTAACAAAGTTTTTAGTCGCGGTAAAAAAGTCCTGCTTATTGCCAATATGTTCACGCAGGCTGGATTCGCCTTCGCCGTTATTGCCCAGGAATGACACGCTGCCATCGGCCATATCCGCAATGGATTCGCCCAGAATTTCTGTACGTTTGAAATCTTCCTTAATTTCCTTCCTGCCGTCCTCACTCAACATCCGATGATCAATCGCCAAGTCCACATTGCCTTCCTGCCGCTCAACACTCCACAGGTCTTTGGTGGTGTTGGTGGTATCGCGGTTTAAGCCGGTCAGGGATTCATGCGGATTTTCTTCGCTATCGGTTTTACCACCAATGGTGATATTGCCGGTGCCCAAAGTCGCCAGCGCTTTGCTTGCATCGTATTGCGAGTTGTTGCTGTAGGTGATGTTGCTGGTGTTGGGATCGAGTTCGCGGCCCTGACTGTCGGTAGCGAGTTGCTGGTTTTGTGAGGCTTCTGTCGCGGTGGTGCCGCCGACATTCAGGCTGGTGCTGATGCCGCCGCTGGTCTGGTTGCTTTGGTGGGTATCGCGCAGATCAGTAAAACTGAGGCTGCCGGTGTTGAGGTTCAGGTTGCCCAGGTCGTTGCCGTTTTCGTCAATGGTGGCGATGGTGGCAGCGGTAATTTGTGTGTTGCCTGCGACGGTAATATCCGCCGTGCCGCCAGAGGTTAATGAACTGCGCACGGTTTCGCGGGTGGTGCTCATGCCGTTGCTGGCGTTGATGCCGCCGTTAACGCCGGTTACGTCGCCACCACTTGCGCTGAAGCCACCGCTGATACCCGCCGAATTATTCTTGGTGCGGCTGCGGTTTTGCAGGGATTCCACATTCAGGTCACCGCCGATGTCGGTGACCAGGGTGGAATCGGCATGAACATTACCGCCGCGAATGTTGGTGTCGCCGGTGGTGGTGAGCTGGATGTTGTCCGCCGTGAGCGTGCTGTTATTGATGGTGGTGTGGGTTTCGCTGTTTTTGCTGCGGCTGAAATCCGCGTTCACGCTGACACCACCCGCCGCCGCACCGTAGGCCGTCATCTGCGCGCTGATGTGGCCCTGCTCGGTGTTGCTGTCAATTTCCTGCGTGTTTTTGCTGGCGGTGATATTCAGCTCGCCAGTGTTGATGGCGAGCGTGTCCTTGGCTTGTACATGACTGCCGCCGATGTTGGTGGATGTGCCTTCTGCATTGTTCTTGCCCACGCCGGTGTGAATATGAATGTTGTTACCACTCACGGTAGATGCCACTGCCGTGGTTTCCTTGATGCTGGTGGTGGTTTTGCTGGCATCGATATCCAGTTGCACACCGGCATTGAAACCGTAGGTGGCGGTGCTTTGCGCGGCGGCCGCGGTTTGTTGTACCAGCGCAGTGGTTTTGGAGGCGAGGTTGACGGCGGCAAGCGCGATACCGGCAACGTACCATTCCTTATCGCCTTTCACATCGTCAACTAATTCGCGCAACTCCAGCACGTCTTCGTAACTGACGCCGGGGATTTTGTTGGCATAGTCAGCTTCCAATGCATTGAGTGTGTTTTGCAGGTTATCGAGATCCTTTTCGTATTTTTTGTAATCCTTTTTTGCTTGCTCAAGCTGATCTTTTGCATCGTCTACCGCGATCAACGCTTTGGCGACTTCCACAGCCTGATGTTGCACGACCACGCTCAATTCCGCTTTGCCGTGAATTTCCTTGGTGTCGGAATCATAGGTGTCGGTGGTTTCCTTGATGGTGACGTTATTGCCTGCCGCCAGCGTCACATCGCCCTGCCCGGCGTCGTTCACGTCGGCGGCAATGTGGGAACCTTCAATTAACATGTTTTCGGTTGAAGCCAGGTTGACGTTGCCACCGCTGGTCACGGTGGAGCCGCGATGATCCACCGTTTGTGTTTTGGTATCGACTTCGTCGTAGGTGGCGTCGGCCAGCTTAATCGTTGCGCGACCATCCTCATTTTTGACGAGTTGGTCCGGGCGTGACAGCCCTTCCGCCAAATCACCAAAGCCGATGCTCATGTCTTTTTCGTAGCTGTAACTTTCCGTGGTGGTGCGTGCGGCCAATACTTCCAGGTCGCCGATGTCGGTGTTGATGGCCACACCGGTTTCGCCGTGGATATCGGAGCCGATGACTTTGGCACTGCCCGCGTTGATGTTCACATTGCCACCGGCGGTGACGGTGCTGGCCTGTGCACCGGTCACCGATTCGCCCGCGTTGCGTTCGGTAGAGGAATAAAAATCGCCGCCGCTGAAGAAGCCGGATTTTTTGCTCCAGCTTTCGCTTTGGCTGACGACTTCACCGGCATTAATCAATAACTGGTCAACCGCTTCCAGGTTGACATCGCCATCGGCTACCACATCGGCACCGACCAATGACAAGTTATTGCCGGAGATCATGGTGACATCGCCACCTTGTGCGGCGATCATGGCAGCGGCGAGTTTGGTGTCCTCTTGTACTTGCCCCGCTTCTTTGCCGGTTAAACCACCGAAGCCGGATTTGCTTTTGCTGTAGAAATCCAGTTCGTTGTAGGTGGCACCAGTCACGTTGATATCGTCATCCGCCGCGATAACAACATCCTTACCAGCGCGCACCACACCGCCGACGATATTCACGTTGCCGCTGGTTTCAGTAATTAAGGTTTCGCCGGACTTGCGCGCATTGATTAATACATCGCCACCGGCATCGATCACACCGCCGACTACATTTTCTTTTAAGGTTTCGGTCACAGTGGTGGTACTACGCCCAAACGACTTTTTCTTTTTCTCGTACTCGTAGTGGTATTCCGAATCGTTCACCGCGACCAGATTGGTATCGCGTTTGGCATGGAGCGAGGCATCGCCTTGCGCGGTGAGTGTGCTGCCGATCATGTTGATATCCTGTCCGGCTTTCATGCTCGCATCGCCACCGGCAGCCAGCGTGGTTTGCACGTGGGTGACAGTGCTCCTGATGCTGTCGTGGCGTTTACGGTGGAATTCGCTGTCGACCGTGTCGGCCACGGCTTCGAGGTTGACGTCGCGTTCGGCGGTGAGGCCGATGTTGCCTTGCGCAGTCACGTCTGTGCCGAGCAGGTTCACATCGCGCCCGGCGTTCATGGTCATATCGCCACCGGCATCCAGGCTGCTGCCAACGTGTTCAACGCGGCTGCTCTGGTTGACCTTGCCTTTGTAATCCTTGCCTACAAAGTGGCTTTCGTTCGCGGCGTTTTCCACCTGGATATCGCGCGCGGCATTCAGGGTCATGTCATTGCCGCTGCGCAGGTTGCTCGCGGTGAGTAACACATCGCGACCGGCGTCCAGCGTCATGTCGCCACCGGCATTAATGCGCGGTGCGGTGCCGACGGTTACGCGGGTGGTGTGGCTGTAGGGATTATCGGTAGTGATGGCGGCGCGGTTGCTGATGTCGCCTTCGCGGGTAATCAGGGTGAGGTTGCGACCGGATTCAATACTGCCGACGCGCTCGCCGGTTTTTTCCGTCACAACGGTGTTGATAATGTCGCGTTGCGCAATCGTCACCAGGTCGCGATTCGCGCTTAATGATCCGCTGTTGGTGAGGCTGCCGGTTTCGGACTTCATTAATAAATCGCCACCGGCAATGCGGCTGTCGTTGTTGATATCGCCGCGCGAAATCAATTGCACGGTACCGGCACGGCCCGAGGCGATGTTGCCGCTGTTACCGACCTTGTCGCGGGTGTTGGTGATGCTGCCCGCTTCCAGCAATACAAAATTTTCTGCACTGATGGTGCCAGTGTTTTGCAGCGCTTGCTGTGTGCGCACCGTTAAATCGTGTTGGCCGATCAATCTCCCGGTGTTGGTGACGCCATTGTCCGCCGAGAGCGATACATTCTGGCCGGTCATCAGTGCGCCTTTGTTATCCAGGTCACCGGCGCGAGCGGCGCTGGCGTAGTACACCGGCGCGAGAACTTTTTCACCGTTCACGTCTTGCTCGACCAGCCACACAATGTCGTGGGTGAGTTGTGCCACCTGTTCCGCACTTAACGCGATGCCGACGCTGAGCTCCAGCGCCTCATTCGCGACAATAGCGTTGTCCATTAAATATTTGAATTGCGCTTCATCGCTGGTAAAGGCGAGGCCGGTGTTTTGATTGGTGAGGTAGCGTTGGCCGAATAAAATAAACAAGCCTTCGCGCAGTAAACGGGTTTCGTAAAATGCATCGCCTAAACGGCGTTGCAGTTCTGCCGGGTCGTAACCCAGGCGATCCAATAAATAATCGGTGCCGATAAAGGTTAAGTAATCGGTGAGAATCGGATTGGTTTCCACCAGGTATTGGCTTTGCGGTGTGGTGTTCACCACGAACATGCCGTTGTTGGTGGGCAGTTGCAGATTCTGTGTCGGGTTGTAGGAAATGACTTCTGGCACGGTGGTGCCGTTGCCGTTAGTGGCGGGCGGTGTTATCGGGTTAATTACCGGTTGCGCATCCGGGTCCAGCGGATCAGTGCCGGGGTTTTGCGTGTCCACCGGTGTTGCACCGTTGTTGTCGACTACTGCCGCCGGGAGTGTATCGGTGTTGACATCTTCTAATGCGACAGGTGTGTTGGTGCTGGTGGCGTTTTCTACTGTGGTGTTGCCGCCGCTGACGTTGGTGCCGCCGGTTTGGCTGGTGATGTTGTCAACGCCGGTGCGGGTGCCATCGATTTGTGCGGTGGTGGCGTTGCTGTTGATTTGTTCTACCGTATTCAGTGAACGGTCAACAGTGTTGGTGCCGGTGTTGCTGGTGATATCTCTTTCGGTGGTGGTGCCGAATTGTTGGGTTGTGGCGTTAACGTTTATAGCTTCGCCGACATTGCCGGTGCGTTGGTCAATAGTGACAAGGTTGCTGCCGCTGGCATTGGTGCTGGTGTTTTGTAAGGTGTTGTTAGCGGCGTTGTTGATGTTGCTGTGGTCGGCCAGTACGAATGGGTTGCGTGTTTCGGAAACGGCGCCGTCCAACGTGCGGTGCAGGTTTACGTTTTCGAGTGTGCCGGTGAAATTGCCGGTCAGGTTGCCGCCTGCCTGAATGGTAGATGCAACGGTGGTGAAACTGTCGAACCAGATTTCGTCGGGTACGTAAAAGCCAACGTGTTCTATACGTGGGGGAAGCCAACCATTACCATTCGGCTCGCCCCAATAACCGGTATCTGCGTATGGATCATAATTGTACGGGTGATCACTCCAATTGTTGGGGATTTCATCGGGCAAATAACCTAAGTTCACCCAATCAAGATATCTATCCAAAAGCTCGCGCGGTGTGTATCCGTTAATAATTTCACTGGTTTGCACCTGCATGCCATTTACAAAAACATCCAGAAAACTTTCTTTCAGCCAATCGGATTGCGATAGCGAATTAACATCAATGTACGCATAAATTAATCCATCAACATAATCCGCTGGATCAGCAATCCAGGTAACTGGCATGAAGCAGTATCCGTTGTCATAGCAGTCGACGTTTCTTGCACCCAATGCGGTGTAGTATTCCTGCGGTGTGTCATACCCATATAGATGCGCCTCATTAACCAGCGAGCCGCCCTGCATATCCAAATTACCATCCGCCGCAATCAGGCTGATGGTGTTGCGAATCAAATTTGCATTTAGCGTCATATTGCCGCCGGCGAGAATCGAAGCCACACCGGAATCGGTCAGGACATTGCCGTAATCATCTACCGTGTATTCCGCGCGGCGATTAAGGAGTTCGCCAGTATAGATACCCACATTGCCACCGAAGGATTCAATGGTGCCGGATTCATTTAGCACTTGCGTATTTCTGGCCAGTGCGGCATTGCGTGCGATGGTAATGTTGTTCAGCGCAAAGATATTGGCCTGGGTGTAGTTGTTCACTTGCCCGGTGACATACAAATTCAAATCATTGGCGGCAAACAACAAACTGCGATTATTCAAGTTGCCGCCGATTGTCGCGGTGAAATTATTGCCTGCGGCAATGGCGCCACTGTTGTTATTGAGTATTTGCGCAATAAGGTTGAGGTTCTGGCCCGACGATAAGCGCCCGGCGTTGGTCACGGCACCGGTGAAATTCAAGTCCAGCAAATTACCGGCGCTGATCACGGCATTCGCTTGGTTGGTGAGGTTAATCCCGCTCAAGCCCAGGTCGCCCAAGGTGGATAAGGTTCCCTGATTGGTGATATTGCCGGTGGTGTTGAGGGTGAGGTCGCCATTGGTGATTAATTGGTTGCCCAGACCATTCACTAAATTACCTTGCGTGTTAATCACCAGCGAACCGGCAGCATTGAATAATCCACCGTTTAAATTAAAGCTGGGCAGGTTCAGTGTCAGGGTTTGCTGGGATTGTATGCTACCGCCGGTATTGGCGAGCGTGTCGGTGTCAATCGTGACATTACCTTCGCTGAACATATCACCGTTATTGTTGGTGAGGCTGTCGGCGGTGACTTCCAGACTGTTGGTGCCGCTGGCGTAAATGGTTCCACCCGTGTTGTTGATGCTGCTACCGTCGAGCGTGATGTGCGGTGCATTAATATTGCCGACAACACCGTTGAACACATTGTTGAACAGTTGGGTGAAGTTGTTTATTAGCAAACGATCTTCACCCACCAGGTTGCCACCGCTGTTATCGATGGTGGTCGCACTAACGGTTAATTCGCCGTCGCCGACGTGGGCAATCGTACCGGCGCGGTTGTCGATCTGATTCCCGGCGCTGACGGTGCTGTTGCCGGTCACCGCGATCTCGCCGGTTTGATTGTTGATCGTGCCACTAGCATTGACGGTGGAGTTGCCGCCGTTGCTGATAATGTTTGCTGCATTACTGTTAACGATATTGCCCGCAGCAACGTTGATATTGATTGCTTGTGTCGCGCCGATCTGGCTGGCGTTATTGGTGATGCCGGTTTGGGCATTGAGTGTCAGTGTATTTTCTGCAACCAGTGCGGCGGTGTTGCTGTTGGCAAGGCTATTCACTTGCACATCCAATGAGCCCAGGCTGACGATTTGACCGGCGTTATTGGTTAACGCGCCGCTGGTGTCTATGCGCAATACGCCCAGGCCGGCGTGTGTAATGGTCTTGGTATTGTTGATGCTTTGCGCGTTGATCGTCGCGTTAAGCGCATTGGTTTGAATGATGCCGCTATTGGTCAGGGTACCGGTGGTGTCGATCGATAAACTGTCGGCGGCATTACCCAGGGCGGACAAAATTCCGCGCTCGCTGCCGCTGGATTGTTGGTTGGTGATTTGTGCTAATTGCAGCGCGAGTGTATTGGCTTCAATGATGCCGTCGGTATTGTCCAGGTTGCCGCCATCAAGGGTGATAGCCTTGGCGTAGATATCGCCTTGCGCGTTATTGATGACCGGGCTATCCAGCGCGATAGTCGCCACACTTTCCAGTAACCCGTTCTCGTTATTGATTTCGTCGTCGGCGTTAAGGGTGAATGTGCCATTGCCAGCGTGGGTGATGCGACCGTTCTGGTTAGTTAAATCACCCACGGTGAATAAGATATTCTGCGCATTGGTTTCAATAATGCCGTCGGTATTGTTCAGGGAATTGATGACCGTCCAGGTGATGCTGTCGGTACCGGCGCTGACAATGTAGCCATCGGCATTGGTAACGCTGTCTGCTTGTAGATTAATGGCGGCGCTGGAATCAAGCGTACCTTGATTGTTGTTAAACGTATTTTGTGTATTGATATCGAGTGTATCAACCGCCGCGATGACACCGCTGTTGGTCACGTTGCTGGCGGTAAGATTAATTTGGCCGCTGGATTCCAGAAGGTTGCTGTTAATCACATCGGTCAGCACATCAAGGCGCAACACACCAACACCGACGTGATTAATCGCATTGCTGTTATTCAATTGCCCGGCGGCAATAGTGGCGGATTCGGCGCGGGTTTGAATCACACCGGCATTATTCAGACTACCTGCAACGTCCAGCCACAAATCATCTGCATTGGTGCCTAATGCGGTAATTAATCCCACCAAATTATTGGTAGTGCCAAGGTTATTGGTCAGGTCGCCGCTGAGTTGCATGCGCAGACGATCTGCATCAATGGTGCCGCCGCTGTTGTTGACGGATTGGCCGGTGATCTGAATCTGTTGCGCAGCAATAGTAGCTTCGCGGTTATCCAAGACGCTCGCGTTAATCACCAGTTCGCTGTTGCTGGTTATGCTGGCACTGTTGTTGGTGACTTCCGTGGTATTAATGTCCAACTGGCCAGTGCCCGCGTGTTTGATCGCGGCGGCATCGGTATTTTGCAGTTGGTCGACGGTGATGGAAAAGTTATTGGCATTGGTTTGAATAACGCCGCCGTTATTGTTGAGTGTGCCACTAAGATTAATAACATTATCCGTTGTACCTGCACCGGTGATGTAGCCGGTGTTGATTAATGTGGTACCGGATAGATTAAATGCACTCGCTGCATCCAGGTCGCCGCTGTTGGTCAGCGTTTGAATGGATTCCATATCCAGATTTCCGGCAGCAGTGATGATACCGGTGTTGTTGATATTGCCAGCGAATAATGCTTGCGAGCCGTTGCTGTCGATGCGTTGCTGGTTAATCAAATCGTTTTGTACATCGAGACGCAGCACACCAAAACCGGCGTGCAATAAGCGGCCGGTGTTGGTGAAGTTACCAAGGGTTAACGTAGCGCTGTCGGCATTGGTTTGCAGGGTGCCACTGTTTTGCAGCGTACCATCAACATTAATCAGCAAACTATCGGCGGCGGTGCCCAAGGCGCTGATGCTGGCCGTTGCGGTATCGGAAATATTATCCAGATTGCCGGTTAACTGAATTTGCAATTGGTCGGCATCAATCGTGCCGTCGCGGTTATTCAAATCGGTACCGGAGATATCCACCGTAGCTGCGCTAATGTTGCCCGCACGGTTAACCGTTTGTTGTGCGGCCAGAGCAAGTTGATTATTGCTGACGAGGGAGCCGGTGGTGTTATCAACTGAGGTTGCGGTGATATCCAGCGCATTTGCACCGGCATGTAAAATTTGCCCCGCGTTATTATTAAGTTGATCGGCAGCAATGGTGAATTGGTTTGCATTGGCTTGAATAATGCCGTCGGTATTCTCCAAGGTGTCGGTAATGTCGATACGGCTGTTGGCGGTTCCAGCAGCGGTAATAGTGCCGTTGCTGTTATCCAGATTCGTGGCAGTGAGATTGATGGCAGCGCCGCTGTCCAGCGTGTTGCTGTTGATAATGGTTGTTGCAGTAACATCCAGCGTGCCGCTGGTGGCAATCAGGTTAGTGTTTGTCAGCGTGCCCGTGGTGGCGAGCAGGTTGCCGTTGCTTTCCAATACGCCGTTATTTAACCAGGCCTGTTGGACTTCCAACCGCAACACACCAGCGCCAGCGTGCAGCACCTGACCGTTGTTGGTGAAGTTACCTGCGTTAATGGTAGCTTGTTGGGCGTTGGTGCCGATGTAGCCGCCGTTATCCAGTAAACCGCCGATCGTTAACAGCAATGCATTATTGTTGGTGCCCAGTGCAATCAGTTGACCGTTGTTGTTATTCAACACATTGCCGGTGACATTGATCGTCAATTGGTCGGCGTCGATAACTCCGCTGCTGTTATCGAGTTGGTCGCCCGTGAGGGTAATGGCTTGCGCGCCCAGGTTACCGGATTGATTGTTAATGTCTGCCGCGTTGACAGCCAGAGTATTGTTACTGGCGATTTGCCCGCTGTTGTTGGCCAGGTTTGTTGCGTTGATTTGTAAGGTGTTATTGCCTGCGTGCAATAGTTTTCCGTTATCGTTGTTGCGCAGCTCTTCGGCGGTAATGGAGAGGTTGTTCGCATTGGATTGGATTGTGCCGCCGGTGTTGTCTAATAGATTGGTGACATTAATATTGCTGTCTGTAGTGCCGGTTGCGAGGACCAGTCCAGCACGGTTATCCATATTTGCTGCCGCTAATTGAATGCGCCCCTGGCTGTCCAATGTACCGCTGCGGTTGTCCAGTAATCCGGTAACACCGATATCCAGATCACCGCTGCTGGCCAGTAAATACTGGTTGCGCACACTGTCAGCGCGAAGCACCAGATTGCCGTTACTTTCGATGCGGTTTTCGTTGACTAATGCTTGTTGCACATCCAGCCGCAATACGCCGCTGCCCGCATGAACAACACGCCCGGTATTGGTAAGGCTTTGTGCAGCGATTTGTGCGGAGGCCGCATTGGTGCCGAGCGTACCGGCGTTGCGCAGCAGGCCGTTAATGGTTAGTGCGAGGCTGTTGTTTACTGTGCTTTGTGCGACCAGATAGGCGTTGCCATCATTGAGTAAATTGCCGATGAGTGTAATGTCTAGTGTCTCACCATCAATTACACCGTCGCGGTTGTCCAGGCTGGCACCGTCGATGGTGATGGTGTTTGCGGATAAAGTACCGGCACGATTATTGATGGTTGCATCGTTGATGGCGAGATTGGCGTTACTGATTATCTCGCCGGTTTGGTTTGTCAGATCAGCGGCGGTAATTTGTAAAGCATTCGCACCCGCGTGCAGAATTTTTCCGTCGGTATTATCAATATCCGTGGCGTTAATGTTGAGTGTGTTGGCATTGGTTTGGATGGTCCCGCTGTTGTTATCCAACGTGGCGGTTTGAATAATGGTGTCGTTACTGCCAGAGCTGAGCACAACACCCTGTTGGTTTGTTAATACCTCCGCGGTCATTTGCAAACCTGCGGCACTTTCGATGCGCCCGCTGGTGTTGTTTACGGTACCGGTGGCTGTCAAAAATACATTATTCAGGCTACTGATTAAACCACTGGTGTTTGTGAGTTGTTCTGCCGTTACCGCCAACACACCATTACCGATAAGTTTTCCTTCAGTGTTATTGAACGCTGTGCTGAATACATCAAAACGGCCCGTGCCGAGGTGTTGAATACGGCCCTGCGTATTGTTCAGGTTAGTCAGTGTCAGGCTATTATTGGTTGCCGCCGATTGAATTAAACCGCCGGTGTTATCCAATTCCCCGGTTACCGTTAATGCGAGGCTGTTGTCCTGATTGCCCGTCGCTAATAATTGCCCGGCGTTGCCCTCGCTGTCGATGCGATTACTGAGATCGCCTTCCACGGTTAAGGTCAGTTGATTCGCTTCCAGCGTGCCGCCGTCGTTATTGATATTTACGGCACCGGCATTCAGGGTCTGGGTATAGATATCTCCTTGCTGGTTATCGAGGGTTTGCGCTTGCAGTTGCAGGTTTTCTGATTGCAGTAACCCGGCGCGATTATCAAGCAACCCGGTTGCGGTGATCGTCAGATCCGTTGCAAATATTTCGCCGGCGTTGTTATTCAGGGTACCGCCGTTGATCGCCATGATGGCGTCGCTGGAGAGTTGGCCGCGCAGGTTGGTGATGCTGTTGGTAATGGCCAGATCCAGGCGATCTTTGCCGTATAAAATACCGTCGTCATTGAACAGGTTGTCAGCAGTCACAAACAAACTGCCTTCACTGCCAAATTGGCCTTCGCGATTATCAAAATCGCCAGTGATGTTTAATTCAAATACGCCCGTGCCGCTGTGAAATAAATAACCGTTACGGTTATCCAGCCCGCCGAGGTTTAACACCAGATCAGCATCGTCACGAATATAAGAGCCGTTCTGGTTATTGAAGATGCCTTGCAAGTTGAGTGACGCATCGGATGAATTGATACTGCCACCGGCGTTGGTCAATGTGCCCTCACCTTCAATCAAGACACCGCCACCGGCACTGATATTGCCGCTGGCGTTATTCAGTTCTTGCGCAATCTCAACGTGAATATCTGCACCGGCGGAGAGCAAACCTGCCGTGTTATTGATTTGACCAAAGTCGCCGGTGAGATTTTGTGAGCCCGAAAACAGCGCGCCGTTGCTGTTATCAAAATAACCCGAGGCGGTGACGGTGAGATCTCCACCCGCTGCAATAATTGCGTTCTGGTTGGTGACGGTAACCGCGCGCAGCAGTAAATCTTTATCGGCCTGAATTAATGCATCCGGATTATTCAGCAAGCGGTTAACCACAATATTGGCGTCGCCGGTGGATAAGACTTCACCGCTATTGATCCAGCTGTTTTGCGCGATGGCGAGCAGCAAACCGTCTTTCAGGTAATTGCCGTTATTGTCAAAACCGGTGAGCAGTTGCGCGTCGGTAACGATATCTTGTGCACGTAAATCGATTTCGCTGGTGCCGGCAACAATGTCACCGGTAAGGCTCAGGGTTTTTCCGGCAATGGCATCGATGATATTCGCGTGGACATTATCGTGCAGTGTTACGTCGCCGTTAAAACTTGAAATAGCGATACGCTCTTTGGCGGTAGCTTTGTTGATTACGATATTGCCGTCGGCAGTTAATACCATGTCGCCGGTCGCGGCGGCCATATCGCCCGCAACACGCACTCCCACGCCGCTTTCAGTACCCATCATGGTGATGGCATTCACATACATGCCGCCCAGTGCGGCCACATCCAACGCAAATTCTGGTGAATCGCTGCCGTCGTTTTCCAATGCCGTCGGGCGGCTCGTCGCGTAATCCACGCGGTTTTTACCGAGCGCCATCATGACTTTTTGCGCGTGCAATTGTGCATTGATATATGCAGAGCGCGCGATGATATCCAGGTGTTTTACATTGGCCGCGTTAAGGCCCATGCCTTGCACAATAAAATTGCCATTGTCGACATTGATGGAGCGCAATTGACCGTTTACCAGTTCCGGTTTACCGGCGGCGAGCGTCACGCGGGGAATATTGATAAAGCCACAACCATCGCAGGTAATGCCGTAGGGGTTGGCGAGCACATAATCGGCGGACTGCCCGGCAATTTCGGTGTAGCCCAATAACTGCGAACGGTTCGCGCCGGTGACTTCATTTAAAATTAACCGCGCACTGGCATCGGTCAGGTTAGCGTTACCGGCAATGTGGCCGCCGAGTTGGGTGTTGGTGATAGTGCGGCTGTTGTTAAGGATCACGCCGTCTTTGCTGACATTAAACTCAGAAAATAAATTGTGCGAAACGCCTTTGTCGTTAGGCCGCGCGATATTGACGATGTCGACACCGTTGGCTGCCCTGTCCAGGGTCGGGCGCTGGCTTACGGCAACGGTTTTATCGACCGCAATGGTATCCGCTACGCTGATCAGTGGTTGAAAGGTCAACAAACCAGCGCAGCAATAGGCGGTTAATTTCTGCCACAATTTTTTTGCCTCACGTCCCATGTTATCCATCTCTCTAACTGTCGTTGCCTTGTGTTTGAAGGTGCTGTGTGGTGATGGTGTTTTTTGCTTCATCGTTATCACCAACTTTTGGAAAAGGTTAATGAAAAATCGAGAATGTTTTTGTCCGGCACCAGGTAATCCGGGTGATCAATAGGCTGTGCGTAATTCACCTGCGCGGAGATATTGGCGCCGGACAAACGCAAGCCAATGGCCCAACCGGTCAGGGATTCATTGCGCAAGCCGTTGTCGATCACGCCGGTATCGATACCGATATAAGGTTCTGTGCGGAAACGCGGCGCGCGCGGAAAGGGATAGGCGGGTAGTGAGATTTCATTGCGCCAGTAAATGCCGGTATCGCCAGACAAGCCGTCTTCTTTAAATCCGCGCACGGTGTATTGGCTGCCGATAGAAAAGGATTCGCTGGAAAATAATAAATCGTCGCTGTATTGGCCGTGCAATTCGGTTCGCCATTGCCATACATTGCCGAGGGCTTGCACAGCGCCGAGCAGGGTGACATCAAGCAAATACTTTTCAAAATCTTCCGGTGGCGCGTCCGGTGCATCTTGTGCGGCTTCGCTGTGGAATTCGGCTTTTAATCCGCGCGTGTAACCGGCGGACATAATCAGGGTGGTATTGCCGGGCAAATACATTTCACGACTGAGGTCCAGCCCCAACACCGTGTCGTCGCGGCTGCTGGTGAGCAGCAACACATCGTCAATATAATTTTCGCCAGCTTGTTCTTTGATGTGTAACGACGCGATGGTTTTGCTGGTTTGGTTGCGGCTCAGCAAGCGGTCGATGGAAATTTGTAATACATCGTTAGTGCCGCGTGTTTCAAAGGTGGTGGCGCTGCCGGTAACCAGGTTGGCATATTCAAATTGGCTGGCATCCACCGCAAGATTCCAATAACCAAACGGCAGGGAATAATGCAGCGAGGTACTGACACTTTTTTTGCCGGCGCCTTCATCGCGCGCGTTGGTGGAATGGTTCAGGTAAATAAAATCGTTGATGCCAAGCGGGTTATCCCAACCGCCGCCAGCGCTGACTTTATAAACGCCGGTGGATTCCTGGCCGCTGTTGTTGTAGCCGAGATTAATACTGACCGGCTCGGATTCACGGTATTGGATGACTACTTCACTGGCGCCCAACTCCGAGCCGGGTACAAATTGAATGGTGGCATTGACCGAGCGCAGGCGATTGAGTTGATCCAACCCTTGTTCAATTTCACGCAGGTTAAGCGGTTTGCCGATCAATCCCGGAAACGCGGTGGCCAACAAACGCTTGGGTCCGCCTTCCAGGCGAATCGCTTCAATGTAGCCTTCCACCACGCTGATGCGCAGATCGCCACTGGCGAGGTTTTGTTGGGGAATATAGGCGCGGCTTGTGACGTAACCGGCATCGATGTAATGCTGGGTAATGCGGCTGACGATGTTATTGATCTGCGCAATGCCGATGCATTGACCCAGTTGATCGGTGTAGGTCTTGCGCAACGCTTTTTCCGACACCAGGCTCGCGCCATCAATGACGACCTTGTTGACGGTAAAACAGGGGCCATCGTCCGCGCTGATGTCTTGCTGCGGAGCGTCCTCAGTTTCCAGCTGGGTATGGGTGCGCTGAGACTCCTGTAACCGACGGCGTTCGTCGGCGCGGCGCTGCTCTTCCAGCTCAATCGCCCGGCGAATTTCGCTGAGGGCTTCCTGGTTGGTTTGCGCTTGAGCAACAACCGTCAGGCTGGGCGCGATAATAAAAAGAACACAAGATAAAAAGCATTGAGCGAAGCGTACCTGCATGGATCGAGTCCCTGGTAAAGCATGGTGTTGAAAGTGCCCCGAGATCGGGCTAACGAAGGGTGTCAGTGTAATGGCGCGCAAATGATCAAACAATAACCAGCCAGAGAGCTTTTTGTGACGGACGTCACACAAGGATTAAAGGTTATAAAGCATGACAAAATTGTGAAAATTGGTTGTTGGAGAGGCTTTACACGTGCTGACAGGTGTGTGAGAAATTTTGCGTATCGAAGGATTAAAGACGTCAAAACGTAGGTCGGATTAGCGAAGCGTAATCCGACAAATCCAATAGACCAGACATGAGCGCCATCAGATGATTTGTCGGATTACGTTTGGAAACAGATAGTTTAGGGTTTCAAAAACCCGTTCACATCGAGCCAATGCATAAACGCATCAAACCACTTATTGCTGGTGCGATCAGGGTTGCCCAAACCGAATCCGTGCCCGCCATTTTGATACAGGTGAAATTCCACCGGGATCTTCGCGTCGTACCAGGATTTTATTAATCCGAATTCACCGTGAAACAGGAAATCGTCGACGGCGATAGCGGCAAACATTGGCGGCGCATCTTTGGGGACCTCAACAGCATTCATGCCACCATAAATCGGGGCGATAAAAGCCAGATCTACTTTTTTCGATTGGAGGGTCGTTGCCATGGTCAGCCCTGCTCCGGCAGAGAAACCCATCATGCCGATTTTTTTCATATCCACATTCCATTCATCGGCGCGACTTTTTATTAATGCGTATGCAGCTTCTACGTCGGCAAGTTGGTCACTCAGATCGCCGCCCGGTCTTCTTGGGCGCTCGGCTTTCTTATCACTCGACATGTTTTCTGCTTCGGCAAAGCGTTGCTGCATTTGTGTTTCAAACGCTTCAAGTGTCCCCGCAGTTGGTTGCAGTCGGTACTTCAAAACGAAGGCATTAATTCCACGCGCTGCGAGTGCTTCCGCAACTTCCCAGCCTTCGTTGCCCATTGAGAGCCACATAAACCCGCCACCCGGCGCAACGATAACGCTGGTACCGTTTGCTTTTTTGGGGTCAGCAAGAAAGGGGGTTAGCGTTGCTGTGGATATATTTCTTGCCATAGGGTCGCCCCACTGGCGGAACCAGGATTCTTCTGCCGGTTGATCTTTCACACCACCGGTGCCCAGTGGTATAGCGCCCACTTCTTTGGGGGCGTCTATGGGGTACATTTTTCCGTCTTGCGCGAAGGTTGCCGTGCTGTTTAGCCAAATAAAACTTAACACCAATAGTTTTAAAACGATGCTCAATTGCCGTTGCATAAATTTATCTCCTCATAATATTTAATGGTTTTGATATCAAAACCGTACGGGCTGTTGCTGATGGAAAATTCAGGTGCTTGAAGTGTTACTTGGCCATTTCATTAAATAAGTGCTTTGGAAATCTACTTATTAATTCATGGATAATTTATTTTTCTTATATAAAAATTTCCTTCGGAAAACGTGGAAAATTTGAGTGTTTTTTGGTGGGGCGAGAAGCCTTGTCGACAAGGTATATTATATTACAATTATAAATCAAGTTTGAAAAACGGCAGGACCGGGGCACCAAAGTCTTAAGTTACATTGCTG
>CAMPIG010000038.1 GCA_946886255.1 uncultured Cellvibrio sp.
GGCAGGGGATTGCTAATCCCTTGGCAACTATTCTGTCGGTATCCATGATGCTGCGTTATTCATTGTCATTGCCCGATGTGGCGGATGCTATAGAGGTTGCCGTAGGGCAGGTACTTGATGATGGCCTGCGTACGGCGGACATCCATACGGAAGGTAAAACCCGTGTGTCTACTGCGCAAATGGGTGATGCGGTCGTTGCGGCATTAGGTCGTTAAGTGAAGCAGAAAAATTATTAACAAGTTAATAGTAAATCAGAGAGAACAGTCATGAGAGTAGGTTTTGTAGGTTGGCGTGGCATGGTGGGGTCTGTATTAATGGACCGCATGCAAGCGGAAAATGATTTTGCTGATATCGAGCCGATTTTTTTCACCACATCCAATGTGGGTGGTGCAGCGCCGGCAGTGGCCAGTGGTCTGCCAGCGCTCAAGGATGCTTTTTCTATTGCTGACCTGAAACAACTGGACGTTATCATCACTTGCCAGGGGGGCGATTACACGAATGATGTGTTTCCCAAGCTGCGTAGCGAAGGCTGGAATGGGTATTGGATTGATGCTGCATCCAGTCTTCGTATGGATAAAGACTCTTTGATTATCCTGGATCCGGTAAACCTGGATGTCATCAAAAATGGTATCGCCAAGGGCGTGAAGAATTACATTGGTGGAAACTGTACTGTCAGTCTCATGTTAATGGGGTTAGGTGGTTTGTTTCGCGCGGGACTGGTGGATTGGGTGTCTTCCATGACTTATCAGGCGGCCTCCGGTGCCGGTGCGCAAAATATGCGGGAGCTGATCAGCCAAATGGGCACTATTCATGCTTCGGTCGCTGATAAATTGGCCGATCCGGCTTCGGCAATTCTGGAGATAGATCGTCAGGTGGCTGAAACCATGCGTAGCGCTGACTTTCCTCGTGATAACTTCGGGCACCCATTGGCTGGCAGCCTTTTGCCCTACATCGATAAGCAATTGGAAAGCCGCCAAAGTAAAGAGGAATGGAAAGGGCAGGTCGAGACTAACAAGATTCTGGGGCGTAGCGATAATCCGATCCCGGTTGATGGTCTTTGTGTCCGTATCGGTGCAATGCGTTGCCACAGCCAGGCATTGACGATCAAGCTAAACAAAGATGTTCCGCTCACTGATATTGAAGCCATGCTGGCAGAAGCGAATCAATGGGCTAAAGTTGTACCAAACGAGCGTGATGCAAGTTTGCGCGACCTGACCCCGACAGCGGTAACCGGCACATTGTCCATACCGGTAGGTCGCTTGCGCAAGATGAATATGGGGCCGCAATATCTGTCAGCTTTTACCGTCGGGGATCAACTGTTGTGGGGCGCAGCAGAACCCTTACGCCGGATGTTGCGCATACTTAAGGAAGCCTGATAAAGAGCTAATGCGTGCAGAATCAACGCCTCGATTCTTATACCGGAATCGAGGCGTTTTTTTAGGCGGCGGGTTAATTTCACCCTGCGGGCGGTAAAATCTACCGCTTAATTTTGTGGAATATGCCCAAAAACGTTTAAAAATCTGCCAGCTTGGCTCCTTGTTAAGGGCTGAAGTGTTGATAAAAAGCTATTTATAATGAATACTTACGAAAGATAGTGAAGATTTATTCGAGGTTTTATAACCTCTGCATACAATGTCCAGGTTTAAGTACCCGATATTTTTGACCGACAAAATGTTGCCATCCCTGTCAGGTGCTTGAAACCAGGGGGAGATAATAAAAGGATAGTCCTATGCATCTTCGAAAGCTGGTTGGGGTCTGTGGATTTGCCATAGCGTTTTTGGCAAATTACGCCAGTGCCTTGGGGTTGGGAGAAATTAAACTAAATTCAGCACTGAATCAGCCGCTGGATGCTGAAATCAAATTGCTGGATGTTCGTGATCTCGGGGCGGATCAAGTCATCGTAGCGCTGGGTTCTCCAGCCGACTTTGAGCGCAATGGTGTCGATCGCCTCTATTTCTATACGGAACTCGAATTTCAGGTTCTGTTAAACGAACCCGGTGGGGCTATCGTTCGTGTCTCAACGCGTAATCCTGTGCGCGAACCCTATCTCAATTTCCTGGTAGAAGCCCGTTGGCCCAGTGGTCGTCTGTTGCGCGAGTATACCTTGCTGATGGACTTGCCGACGTTTGCTGATACGCCGTCAACGCCAGTTGAATCTGCTACATCTTATCCGCAGCCTATGACGCAATCGCGTACCAGTTCCCCGGTACAGACGCCGGCGCGTTCCAGTTCACCTGATTACCCCCAAACAACGCCCCGTCCAGAGCCTGAAGCTGCTCCGGGTGGCCGCCGGTCCGGGAGTGACTCCTATGGGCCAGTAGGCAGCAATGAAACTTTGTGGCAAATCGCTTTGGATGTTCGTCCGGAACGTGGATTATCGGTACATCAAACGATGCTGGCTATCCAGCGGTTGAACCCCGACGCATTTATTAACGGCAATATCAATTTGTTGCGTAAAGGCCAGGTACTGCGTTTGCCTTCAGCCGATGAAATTCGTTCCCTCTCCCGTGGCGATGCAGTTGCTGAAGTTGCGATGCAGAATCAGGAATGGTCGGGAAATGCCATGGGAGCCCAACTGAATGCATCGCGTCGCGAGGTGTCTGCGCGACGGGAATCCCAGGACGTGAGCGGGCAGGTGCGACTCGCATCACCCGGCAGTGATTATGACGGCAGCGGACAGGGCAGCGGCAGTAATGCAGGTGACAGTCGTGGCTTGGAGAATGAACTTGCTGCTACCTTGGAAGAACTCGACAAAGCTCGCATGGAAAATTCTGATCTGAATTCGCGGATTCAGGATTTGGAAGAACAAATCGACACGATGGAACGTTTGGTCGATGTCAGTAATGAGCAGCTCCGCGCGATGCAACTAACGGCTAGTCAGCAAGCCGCAACGCAGGGTGAGGCAAATGAGACTACCGCACCGGATGCAATTCACCCCGAAGAAGTGCAACCGGACGAACCTGTAGCTGGTGATGCTGTAACGCCAGAGCCTGCCATAGAGCCTGAGCTTGAAGCACCAGTTGAAAGTGAGCCGACTGAAACGCCTGCGCCGCAAGTAGTAGAGCCCGAACAAGCGAAGCCAGCACCAGTAAACCCTAATCGTGTGGTGCAATCCGCACCCAAGCCCACCATCGTTGATCACATCGTGAATAACGCTATCTGGATTGGCGCAGGTCTGCTGGTGTTATTGTTAGCTGCCTATGCACTGATCCGCCGTCGCAATGAACAAGCGATGGAAGAAGAAGCTACACAAGAAGACGATTTCTTCAGCATGCCTCCGGCTGATGAAGAAGCATACAACGAAGAGTATCAGGAAGATTATTCTGGTGAAGCGGAAGATGAAATGCCGCTATTTGATGAAGATGATCTTCCAGCCGAGGCCGAGACAGGCGATGCGGTGGCGGAAGCTGATATCTATATAGCCTACGGCAAGTTCGATCAGGCCGAAGAGATGCTATTGACAGCTCTCTCAAGAGAACCCTCTTCAGTGCCGATCCGAATGAAGTTGCTGGAGGTCTACTCCCAGACAGAAAATGTCGACAAGTTTGATCAGCACTATGCCAGTTTATTAGGTGATGCCAACCATGCAGAGCTGCAACGAGCTGCTGAGTTGCGTGAAAGTATTCCGGGCGCAGGCGAGTTTGATTCGGGCCTCGATCTTTCGGCGCAGGATGGCATTGATTTATCTTCCAGTGATGACACTGTTGATTTCGGCCTGGACGATGATTTGTACGGTGAGCCAGCAGATATCCGCCAACCCTCGGCATCTGCCGCCGATGATGATTTCAGCTTTGATCTGGATTTGGAGGAGGAGCCTTCAGAGCCTTTGTCCTTGGGTGAAACTCTGTCACGAGAGTCTGATGTAGGTACCGCTAATACGCGATACGATCTATCATTCGAGGAGCCTCAGGATACTGATGCAGTCGCGGGTGAAGACGAGTTTACCCTGGATCTTGATGATGACTTCTCTGTTACCACCGATGAAGCAGAGGTGAAAAAAGAAGAAACCAGCTCTTTCGATGATGACTTGGGAGAGCTTTCGTTTGAGTTAGATGAGGAGCCTTCGGTCAAGGAAACGGCAGCATCGTCAGCACCGGTTGCGGTAGAAGAGGATGACTTTAGTTTTGACTTTGAAGAAACCGACCTGGCGGAACATGAAATTACTTTCGACGAAGCCACGCCCGAGCAGGAAGAAAAACCAGTACGCGCATTAGAAGTGGCAGATGATAATGCTGACGACTTTAATCCTGACATGGACATGAGTGATCTGGACCTGGAAGCGCTGGATCATGAAATGGAAAGTCTGGACCACGAAATGGAAGGTCTTGATGCCGAGTTTGGCGAGGCTGATGACAAGGCGTTTGCCGATCTCGATGCCGAGTTGGAAGATGAACAACCTTCACTTACAACCACTGATTTGCCTGATGCTGACGACGATATGTTTGAGCAGGCTTTATCTGAACTTCCTGATGAGGAAGCTGAAGATATGCCTGAGCTTGGTGCTATGTCTGAGGCTGATATGGATGCCGAGCTGGACTTCCTTGCCGATACTGATGAGGCAGCAACCAAGCTGGATCTGGCGCGTGCCTACATTGATATGGGTGACACTGACGGTGCACGTGACATCCTTTCTGAAGTTGTCCAGGAAGGTAATGCCCAGCAGCGTGAAGAAGCTGAAGGTTTACTTGGTCGAATAGACGCCTGATTTGTTGATGCTACAGCAAAGCCTTATGCACTCCCGGTGCATGAGGCTTTGTTATTTATGGCTGTTAGCTTTCTTTATGAATTGTCCGCATGAGTGAGAATTACGTCCCTACCAGTAAAGTGTATGCCCGCAACGGCGAAGTGGTGGCTGACACCATTTGGCCTGAAGGTATGCAGCGGGTGGCGATGGCGGTTGAATACAACGGTGCTAATTTTCACGGCTTCCAGACACAACCTAACGGTGTCAGCACAGTGCAGCAAGCGCTTGAGGTAGCCTTGTCAACCATAGCTGCTGAGCCTGTTACCTTGGTATGCGCAGGACGTACTGATGCCGGTGTTCATGCCACTGCGCAAATTATTCATTTTGATACATTGGCGAAGCGTCCGGAGCGTGCTTGGGCGCTAGGTACGCGAGCTCATCTTCCGCCCAGCGTGGCGGTGCGCTGGACAAAAAATGTCGTTCCACAATTCCATGCACGCTTCAGCGCACTTACGCGTACCTACCGCTATCTGCTTTCGGATCGGGAGAGTTATTCCAGTCTGACCCATGACCAGGTGACCTGGTCAAATCGGCGGCTTGATGTAGATCGTATGCGAGAAGGGGCCGCTTGCTTAGTGGGTGAGCATGACTTCACATCATTCCGGGCTTCGCAATGTCAAGCTCGCAGCCCGGTGCGAAAAATTCATCACCTGCATATTGTCCGGCGCGGCGATTTGATCGTATTGGAAGTGCAGGCCAACGCATTTCTGCATCATATGGTGCGTAACATCGTGGGTGTATTGATTGCTGTTGGTGCCGGTGATGTGCCGCCTTCCTGGGTGGCGGAAGTACTCGCTGCAAAAAATCGTAGTGCTGGCGGAGTAACCGCAAAGCCCTTTGGTTTGTATTTGGTGTCAGTTGATTATCCGGAGCACTTCAAGTTGCCTAAAGTCTTGCCAGGCCCGTTGTTTTTAGCTGAGCCAGTGGGTGGTTTTATAGCGCCACAAAATTGACCGGTGAAGACGCCAAAATCCGGCAAGTTACAGTTTTTGAGGTAGTTTTCTGATAGTATCGGCGCTTTATTTTCTTAATGGTTTGGACAGTGGCACGAGCCCGAATAAAAATTTGCGGTATTACTTCGGTAACTGATGCATTGGCTGCACAAGAGGCGGGGGCTGATGCAATTGGTCTGGTGTTCTATGGACCCAGTCCGCGCGCTATCGATATCAATCATGCTCAGGAAATAGCCCGTTCCGTTGGGCCATTTGTTACAACTGTCGGCTTATTTGTTAATGCGGAACCAGCTTATGTGAGCGAGGTGTTGAATCGAGTGTCACTGCATGTATTGCAGTTTCACGGCGATGAGACATCAGCCTATTGCGAGTCTTTTCGTCGGCCGTACATGAAGGCAATTCGTATGCGTCCGGCCCTGGATCTTACATCGGCAATAGCGAACTACCCCTCAGCGGCAGCAATTCTTCTGGATGCATATCGTCCCGGCATTCCCGGCGGCACTGGCGAGACATTTGACTGGCAGCGGGTTCCACAGAATATCGATAAGGCCATTGTCCTGGCAGGCGGATTGTCTTCGGCCAACGTTGCTGAAGCCATTCAGACCACGAACGTTTATGGCGTGGATGTAAGCGGCGGTGTTGAATCTGCGCCCGGGAAGAAAGATGCCGCCAAGATAAGAGAATTTATTATCAATGCCAGTCATGGCTCGAACAGGTGAAGAAACGGTGAGTGATATCAAGCAGTCTTCCGTAATTGATTACAGCGCATTTCCCAACGCCGAAGGTCATTTTGGTCCCTATGGTGGCCGCTTTGTTTCGGAAACCCTTATATATGCGCTGGACGAATTAAACACTATCTACACCCGCCTGAAGGATGATCCCAACTTTCAAGCCGAATTTGATAAAGATTTGGCCCATTATGTAGGCCGGCCTTCTCCGCTGTATTTCGCTGAGCGCTGGAGCCGTGAACTGGGCGGCGCGCAAGTATTTTTAAAACGTGAAGACCTTAATCACACCGGTGCGCATAAGGTCAATAACACGATCGGACAAGCGCTTCTGGCCAAATTTACCGGTAAAGGCCGGGTTATCGCCGAGACCGGGGCGGGGCAGCACGGCGTGGCTACCGCCACCGTCGCGGCTCGGCTTGGCTTGAAATGCCGAGTGTATATGGGCGCAGATGACGTCAAACGCCAGTCTTTGAACGTCTATCGAATGAAATTACTTGGCGCAGAAGTATTTCCTGTTACGTCTGGCTCACGCACATTGAAAGATGCCATGAACGAAGCCATGCGCGATTGGGCTACGAATGTGGATGATACCTTTTACATCATTGGTACTGTCGCCGGACCCCATCCTTACCCGCAGCTGGTGCGTGATTTCCAGGCGGTAATCGGCCGCGAAGCGCGAGCGCAATCTCTGGCGCAAGCTGGAAAGTTGCCTGATGCCTTGGTGGCGTGTGTCGGTGGCGGCTCAAACGCCATTGGATTGTTTCACCCATTCCTGACCGACGAATCGGTAGCCATGTATGGTGTTGAAGCCGGCGGTCTGGGTATCGAGACGGGTAAACACGCAGCTCCTTTGAATAAAGGTATTCCCGGTGTCCTGCATGGCAATCGCACTTACTTGATGGAAGACGAAAACGGTCAAATTATCGAGACGCACTCTGTATCTGCTGGCCTTGATTATCCCGGTGTAGGCCCCGAGCACTCCTGGTTAAAAGACATTGGTCGCGTGAACTATGTGGCAATCAACGATGATGAAGCTCTCGCTGCTTTCCGCAAGCTGACCAGGACGGAGGGCATTATGCCGGCGCTGGAATCCAGTCATGCCTTGGCTTATGTTGAGAAACTTGCACCTACCATGGGCAAAGACCAAATTATTATTGCCAATCTTTCCGGCCGGGGTGACAAGGATATTCTCACTGTTGCCGAAATCGATGGAATCACGGTTTAACCGCCATCGGGCATTATCAGTCGTTCAGGAATTTCAATCGATGAGTCGAATTTCGCAAGTCTTGAGTCAAACTAAAGCCAATGGTCGTAAGGCGTTGGTAGCCTATATTGTTAATGGCGACCCCTATCCGACAGCTACTTTGCCCACCATGCATAAATTGGTGGAGCAGGGTGTTGATGTCATTGAGCTTGGTGTCCCCTTCTCCGATCCCATGGCTGAGGGTCCAGTTATCCAGAAAGGGCATGAGCGGGCGCTTGCCCATAACATCAGTCTGAGAAATACCCTGGAGGTGGCGCGTGAGTTTCGTAAGACCAATAACCACACGCCTTTGGTATTGATGGGATATGCCAACCCCGTAGAGCGTTTTGGCTATGAAGCTTTCGCTAAAGCTGCTGCCGAAGCCGGTGTCGATGGCTTGTTGACGGTAGACTTGCCGCCCGAGGAAGTCGTGGTGTTGAAGGCAGCGCTGGATGCTGCGGGGCTTGACAACATCTTCCTGCTGGCACCGACAACAACGCTGGAGCGGGCACGCAAAATTGCCAGTCACGCCAGTGGTTTTCTCTACTATGTATCTCTCAAAGGCGTTACCGGTGCCGGTCATTTGGATGTCGGTGCGGTAAAAGCCAAATTGGATGAATTTGGTCAACTTACTGATCTGCCGGTTTGTGTTGGTTTTGGTATCAAAGATCCTGGAACAGCCAAAGCGATTGCCTCCCTGGCGGATGGTGTAGTGATTGGTAGCGTGCTGGTCGAAAAAATGGGCAGTATGGCCGGCCAAAGCCAGGATGAGATTGCTCAAGCGGTCGGTGAGATTGTTGGCGGTATACGCCAGGCTCTTGATGATCACCAAAACTGATTTTTAATGTTGAAAACTGTAACGAGAGAAGATAACCGATGAGTTGGTTAGATAAAATTATCCCTAACGTGGTGCGCTCGGAAGGCAAGCGCAGTACCAAAGTCCCTGAAGGTTTGTGGGAGAAATGTGTGAAGTGCGATGCAGTGCTTTACAAACCCGAACTGGAAAAAAATCTCGATGTTTGTCCCAAGTGCGATCACCACAAACGCATGGGCGCACGAGCGCGCCTGAATGTATTCCTTGATGAAGATAATCGTAAGGAATTGGCGACGGAAGTTGAGCCTATTGACCGTCTGAAATTTAAAGACATCAAAAAATATAAAGAGCGTTTAACCTCAGCCCAGAAAGCCACGGGTGAAAAAGATGCTTTGATTGCCATGAAAGGCGAATTGAAGGGGATGTCAGTGGTGGCAGTGGCTTTTGAATTCGCGTTTCACGGCGGTTCAATGGGGTATGTGGTAGGCGAACGTTTTACCCGCGCTGCCAAAGTGGCCCTTGAAGAGAATATCCCGTTGATCTGTTTTTCCGCCACTGGCGGTGCTCGTATGCAAGAAGCGCTGATTTCTTTGATGCAGATGGCCAAAACCAGCGCGGTGATTGAGCGCTTGAAAATGCAGGGAACACCTTATATTTCGATCATGACAGATCCGGTATATGGCGGTGTGTCAGCCAGCTTGGCGCTGTTAGGGGATATCAATGCTGCTGAGCCGGGCGCGCGAGCCGGTTTTGCTGGCCCAAATATTATCGAACAAACCATTCGTCAAAAATTACCCAAAGGTTTCCAGCGCAGTGAGTTTTTGCTGGAGCATGGAGCTATAGACATGATCATTCACCGTCGCGACATGCGTGACAAAGTTGCTGCCTTGCTGGCGAAATTTACCCGTCGCGCAGCGGTGTAAGCCTTACGCACTGCGCTGGCGATGCGATTTTCATCACTTAATGACTGGTTGGGGTGGCTGGAAACCTGCCATCCCCAAGAGATCGATCTGGGGCTGGAGCGTATCCGCGTGGTCGCTCAACGATTGCAGTTATTGAATCTCGCTGCAAGGGTTGTCACCGTTGGTGGCACGAATGGCAAGGGTTCATGTGTCGCGGCTACGGCCGCACTGTTGCGCACCGCAGGACAAAAGGTCGGTGTCTACACTTCTCCTCATTTACTTCACTATTGCGAACGCATCTGTATTGATGGCGTAAATGCCACTGAAGCAGAGATCTGTGACGTATTCGAGAAGATTTATCTCGCTTGCGGCTCTGTCAGTCTGACCTATTTTGAGTTTGGTACTCTCGCGGCACTCGAGATATTCCGCTGTCACCAGGTCGATGTTATCGTGCTGGAAGTTGGATTGGGTGGCCGGCTCGATGCAGTCAATATTATTGATGCCGATGTTGCTGTCATCACCAGCATTGATCTCGATCATCAGGATTGGTTAGGTAATGATCGTGAAAGCATCGGGCAGGAAAAGGCGGGCATTATGCGTTCGCATCGACCCGTTGTCTGCGCTGATCCTGAGCCACCAAAGACGGTATTGGACACAGCGAAGCGCGTGTCTGCTGTGTGGTATGGTGTGAGTGAAAGCTTTGCTTATTCTCAGCAGCAAACGCATTGGGATTGGTGGGGGCTCGATCCCGCAGGTCAACGCGTTGTTATGGAGCAGATGCCAGTACCCGTATTGCCCTTGCCAAGTCTTGCAGCTGCACTACAGGTGGTGAATCTACTCGGAATTGATCTCAGCAAAATTGATTGTGCTTCTGTGCTGGAAAATTTACAGCTTCCCGGACGCTTTCAACAACTGCGCTATCTCAATCAGCATTTTATTCTGGATGTTGCGCACAATCCCGCCGCTACACAGTACCTCGCGCGGCGTCTGCAAGCCCGGGGTTTCCCCGGGCGCATTATCGGTATTGTGGCGATGATGGCAGATAAAGATCGCTCGAATAGTTTGGGAAATCTCACCCATTTGATTAACGCCTGGTATCTGGCAGATCTTTCGAGGCTACCGCGCGCCGCTACACCGGATCAGTTGGCGCAAGATCTGCAACAATTGACGGTGCCTGTTGTCGGTCGTGGTACAGTGGCAGAGTGTATTGCGCAAGCGCTGGCTGTTGCACAGGCTGAAGATCGAATCGTTATCTTCGGTTCTTTCTATACCGTGGCTGCAGCGCTGGCCGTTATGCAGCCTTCAGAGACAGAGAGTGGGAGTCATCGGTGAAAGATGCCTTAAAACAAAGATTGGTTGGCGCCGTGGTCCTGGCTGCTATCGGCGTGATCTTCTTGCCTGGCTTTTTTAAAGAGCAGCAAGGACACCAGGTTGATACTCGCTCACAAATTCCCGCTGAACCCTCCTCGCCGCAAGTCACCTTTGAAACGCCTCAGCAAGATAGTGAAATTTCCCCCGCACCGGAGCCGGAGACCATGTTTTTACCGCCGGAACCAGAACCGGAGCCAGCACCGAAGGCCGAAGTCGAAGAGGCCAGACTACCCACTACGTCTGCTGACAGCACTCCTGTTGATGCCGAGGAAGTTCCCGAACTGCCGCTGGGATCTGACGGAATTCCGGAAGCCTGGGTGGTGCAGGTTGCAAGCCTCAGCAACAAGGAGGCCGCCAGTAAATTACGTGATGAACTGCAGGCGGACGGCCATAAGGCTTATGTTCGGACGGTTGCCACCGCAAATGGCTCGCTGACCCGGGTTTTCATCGGTCCCAAACTGGATAAAGCGGAAGCTCTGAAAGTAAAAGCTGACATCGACAAGCGTCTGAAAGTGAATGCCTTGGTACTGCGTTTCAAGCCTTGAAGTGGATGAGGCGGGCCACCATTATTCACTTGTGTTCGGGGTATCTGATGCCGGATCGGTCTGCTAAAATGCGCCTCCTTGATCAACCGGAGATCGCTGGCGCATGAATTGGGCAGATTGGACCATTGTCGTTATCTTGGTTCTATCCAGTTTGATCAGTATCAAGCGGGGTTTCGTCAAGGAAGCCCTTTCTCTCGCCACCTGGATTCTGGCAGTCATTATCGCGCTGTTCTTCAGTGAACGTCTGGCTGTCCTGTTAACTGATTCAATTACCACTCCCTCTGTCCGCGAGGTTGTCGCGTTTGCCATTTTATTTATTGCGACCTTATTGGTCGGCGCAATGGTGAATTATTTGATTGGAGAGTTGGTGCGGATTACCGGCTTATCCGGCACAGACCGCACCTTGGGCATGGTATTCGGCTTGGCCCGTGGTTTTATTATCGTGATGGCGCTGCTGATTTTCTTGCCGTCATTGATCCCCGTTGAAGAAGATGGCTGGTGGCACGAGTCACGGTTGATTCCCTATTTTTTATCATTTGAAGACTGGGCCCGTTCTGTGGCCGCAGACATCTCACAAATGTTTTCAGGTTTGTTCGGCAAGTAGCAATACACATTTTTTAAAGGTGAGGCAATTATGTGCGGCATTGTTGGTATTGTGGGTAAACGCGATGTGAATTTGCAGTTATACGACGCGTTAACCATATTGCAACACAGGGGGCAGGATGCCGCAGGGATTGTGACTTGCCAGGAGGGTAGACTGGCGCAACAAAAGGCGAACGGTCTGGTGCAGGATGTATTCAGGACACGTCATATGCAGCGGTTGGTGGGTAATATGGGTATTGGCCACGTCCGCTATCCTACCGCAGGCAGCTCCGGCCCGGCTCTGGCTCAACCTTTCTATGTGAACTCACCCTATGGTGTTGCTCTGGCGCACAACGGCAACCTAACCAACGCGGCCCAACTGAGCGAAGAATTATTCAAGACCGATTTGCGCCATGTGAATACCGATTCGGACTCCGAAGTTCTCTTGAACGTGTTTGCCCATGAACTGCAACTGCAAGGCAAATTAACGCCAACCGCCGATGATATTTTTGCCGCTGTGTCTGGCGTACACCGTCGCGTCAGTGGCGGCTACGCGATAGTTTCCTTGATTGCGCGTTATGGCCTGGTTGCTTTCCGCGATCCCTTTGGAATCCGCCCTCTCGTGTACGGCAAGCGTGAAACAGAGGAGGGCACAGAATATATGGTGGCCTCGGAAAGCGTCGCACTTAACGTGTTGGGCTTTGAGTTGATGGATGATGTTGCGCCGGGTGAGGCCATTTATATCACTGAAGACGGGCAACTGCATCGCCGCCAATGCGCAGAAAATCCCAGTTTAAATCCCTGCATTTTTGAGCATGTTTATTTTGCGCGACCGGACTCTATCATTGATGGTATTTCGGTCTATAAAGCTCGCTTACGTCAGGGTGAAAAACTGGCGGAGAAAATTCTGCGCGAACGCCCCGATCACGATATTGATGTCGTGATTCCGATTCCTGACAGCAGCCGCGTAGCGGGTCAGGCATTGGCGCAAAAACTGGGTGTAAAATTCCGCGAAGGCTTGGTCAAGAACCGTTACATCGGCCGCACATTTATTATGCCGGGTCAGCAGCAGCGTAAAAAATCTGTGCGTCAAAAATTGAATCCTATTGATCTGGAATTCAAAGGAAAAAATGTATTACTGGTAGATGATTCCATCGTGCGCGGTACAACCTGTCAACAAATTATTCAAATGTCGCGCGATGCCGGGGCCAAGAAAGTTTATTTTGCTTCCGCTTCACCAGCGGTAATTTATCCGAATGTGTATGGCATCGATATGCCCACGACCTCGGAATTGATTGCACACGGTCGCACCCATGAAGAAGTGTGTCGTGAAATCGGAGCTGACTGGTTGATTTATCAGGACCTGGAGGATTTGATCGCGGCGTCTTCGGAAGGTAATAGCCGTGTCACCAATTTTGATTGTTCAGTGTTTACCGGAGAGTACATTACCGGAAAGGTCACGCAAGAATATCTCGACATGTTGGCGGCGGTACGTAACGACAACGCCAAAGCAAAAACGGGTAAAAAAACGTTTAAGCCGGAAGATACCGTCATCGGTTTGCACAATGGCGTAGCCAACAGTTAATAAAGAACAGCAGGATATACCAATGGATGAGTTTGACGATTATTTAGATCATGTAGCACTGGATACCTTGGCCGTTCGGGCAGGCCAGGTGCGCACCCAGGAAGGCGAACACAGCGAAGCTTTGTTCCTGACATCAAGTTACGTTTTCGGTAGCGCACGTGAAGCTGCCGCACGGTTTTCCGGCGAGCAACCAGGCAATGTGTATTCGCGCTATACCAATCCTACCGTAAGAAACTTTGAGCAACGTATTGCTGCACTGGAAGGGGCGGAAGCTGCCGTAGGTACATCGTCAGGTATGGCGGCAATTTTGAGCACGTGTATTGCATTGCTGCAATCAGGTGATCACATTGTTTGTTCACGCAGTGTATTTGGTACGACGACTGTATTACTGAGTAAATATTTGCAAAAATTCGGTGTCACTACCACCTTTGTAAATCCTGTTGACTACACTGCATGGCAAGCTGCTTTCACATCCAAAACCAAATTGGTTTTTGTGGAAACACCGTCTAATCCATTATGTGATGTGATCGATATCCAGCGTCTTGCGGATATAACCCATCGGCATGACGCATTGCTGGTGGTGGATAATTGTTTTTGTACACCGGCCTTGCAACGGCCGTTGGAATTCGGAGCGGATTTAATCGTTCACTCCGCCACCAAATATATTGATGGCCAAGGGCGTTGTTTGGGCGGTGTTGTGGCAGGCCCAAAAAAATGGGTTGATGAGGTGCTCGGTTTTATTCGCAGTGCCGGGCCGACGATGAGCCCATTTAATGCCTGGGTATTTCTTAAAGGCTTGGAAACCTTGCGCTTGCGGATGGAAGCACATTCGCGCAATGCATTGGCACTGGCGCAATGGTTGGATGCGCAGCCGCAGGTTGAAAAAGTTTTTTATGCGGGACTGCCTTCACACAATGGCTACGAACTTGCCACCAAGCAGCAGTCTGCTTACGGTGGTGTGCTATCGTTTCGAGTGAAAGGCGATCGCGAAGCCGCGTGGAAGGTCATTGATGCAACACGCATTATGTCATTGACGGCCAACCTGGGTGATACCAAAACGACGATAGTGCATCCGGCCACCACGACCCATGGGCGCTTGAGTCCCGAGCAAAAAGCGGAAGCAGGTATCACGGAAAATTTAATCCGTGTTGCCGTTGGCCTCGAAGATATTGCTGATTTACAAGCGGATCTCGCGCGAGGGTTGGCTTCCTTGTAACGATCAACAATAAAGGCACCCAGGACTTATGCGGGATTTTATAGAAGTTATTGTTTCTGAAGTTGGTCGCGTATTGCTTGGCAAGGAAGATAAAATCAAACTCGCCTTAACCTGTTTGTTGTCCGACGGTCATTTATTGATTGAAGACCTGCCGGGGATGGGTAAGACCAGCCTGTCCCAAGCCCTTGCCAAAGTCCTCGGCCTTTCCCACCAACGTATTCAATTCACCAGCGATATGTTGCCCGCCGATATTCTCGGTGTTTCTGTTTTTGATCCCAAAGAAGGTCAATTTACTTTTCATCCTGGTCCAGTGTTTACCCAGGTATTGCTGGCCGATGAAATTAATCGCACGACGCCAAAAACTCAAAGCGCGCTGCTGGAAGCGATGGAAGAAGGGCAGGTGACTATCGAAGGTGAAACCCGTGTCTTGCCCAAACCTTTCTTTGTTATTGCTACCCAAAACCCGCAATCTCAAATGGGCACTTATCATTTGCCGGAATCGCAATTGGATCGTTTCCTCATGCGTATCAGTTTGGGATATCCGGATGCGGCGGCGGAAAAACAATTATTTCTGGGTGGCGATCCGCGACAATATCTAAAAGATTTAAAAGCATGTATCACTCCGGCGCAGTTGCAGGACATCAAACACGCCGCGCAAAAGATTAAAACCTCGGATAATCTGCTTGATTATCTTCAGCGCCTGATTCATTACACTCGTGTATCCGCGGATTTTTCTTACGGACTTTCACCGCGCGGCGCCATGGCATTATTGCGCGCAGCGAAAACCTGGGCATTTATGCATGGCCGCGCGTATGTGATTCCCGAAGATATTCAGGCGCTGCTGCCGGCGGTGGTTACGCATCGCATTGCGCCCGCGTCTTCTGCTCGGGATCAGGGAGAGCACACATTGGTTATCAAATTGCTCAATACCATTGATGTCGTTGCCAGTTAAACTACCGAAACATTTCTGACGAGGCGCCATGGACACCAAGCATTCTTTGGTTAATTCGCTGCGCAACAAGTTTTGGCAATGGGTGGCGCGGCGCGCACCCAAGGCATCTGCTGTAACCCTGCAACACAAATCCATTTATGTCTTTCCTGGCCGCCAAGGCTTGCTGTTTATCTTTGTGTTGGGATTGATGTGGCTATTGGGTACCAACTACGAAAATAATCTTATCCTGGCGGCAGCATTTCTATTGATGAGCATGATGATTGTCTCAGTGGTTCATGCATTTCGTAATTTGGCTGGACTGCGTTTTACGGCTATCGGTAGTCAGCCAGTGTTTGCCGGTGATTACGTGCGTTTTGATGTTTTACTGGAGGCAGCTCCGCGCACCGATCATGAAAACATCCAGCTCAGCCTCGACGAGAATGTCTCCATCGCTGTGGATGTTCCCAAGGCTGGAGAGCAGCGGCTAAACCTTTCTGCTAAAACCCACCGGCGTGGCTGGTTTGAACCCGGGCGCTTATCGGTTAAAAGCCATTATCCTCTGGGGCTGATCCGTGCCTGGTCATGGATTCAGCTGGATGCTAAAGCGCTGGTGTATCCTGCGCCTCTGGCTTCTGCCGCACCACCCATGAAGCCGGCTAATTCGCAACAGGGTGATTATCTATCTCGGGAAAACAGCGAAGACTTTCAGGGTTTTCAACGGTATCAGGCGGGCGCGCCTCTGGCCCATGTTGCCTGGAAACAATTTGCGCGCGGCGCCGGCTTACACCTGAAAGATTATGTGGGTTATCAAAATCAACAAGTCTGGCTCGATTGGGATGGTTTGCCGGGGCTGGATACGGAAACCCGTCTGTCGCAACTGTGTTATTGGGCTCTGGAACTGGCAAAGACCCGCACCGAATTCGGCCTGCGTTTGCCCGATACGACGATTGAGTTGGGCGTAGGAAGTACGCATCAGGATCGGGTTCTGCGCGCACTGGCGTTGTTCGACGTTGATGATCCGGATGCGGGAGGTCGCGGTTATGCGTGAAGCTGACCAGATACCGCGCAACAGCCTTGCCTGGTTGTTACTGGCCCAGGCCGTCATCCTCGCGCCCCATGTGGTGCATGTTCCCTTGTGGATTTGGGGTGTGTGGTTGTTTGTGGTGTTCTGGCGCTGGCAGATCTTTCGTGGCGCCTGGGGCTTTCCCGGTTGGGCGGTAAAACTGGTGTTGGTGGCCAGCAGCAGTGCAGGTTTATATCTCGTCTACCGTGGCAGCTTCGGGGTGCAGACCATGGTCGGGCTGCTGATCGTAGGATTTATCCTGAAGCTTATCGAAATGCGCAAACGCGGTGATTTATTGCTCCTGTCTCACCTGGGCTACTTTGTCATCGCTACCCAATTTCTGTTCTTCTCCAATGTCTTTGCCGCGCTTTATGGGCTGCTTTCCCTGACGGTACTTTCCGCTACGTTACTTGCTTCTCATCAATCCCTTGATCAACACCGTTTTTGGCGCACATTGCGTTTGACTGGCATGCTGGTTTTACAGGCGGTGCCCTTGATGTTGTTGCTATTTTTAATCGCTCCACGGGTTGGTCCCTTGTGGGCTGTGCCCATGAATTCCAGTACCGCTAAAACCGGCATGAGCGATACCATGTCCCCCGGCGATATCAGCCAGCTCAGCCGCTCGGCTGAATTGGTATTCCGTGCAACCTTTGATGGCGATGCGCCACCCCAGTCCGAGCTGTACTGGCGGGGGCTGGTATTCTCCCATTTCGACGGGCGCCGCTGGTCGCAGTCGAACGCTCAGCTATCTCGCGCCAACATTAACTGGCAGGAACAGGAACGGGCTGATTGGCGCGATGAGCTCCGGTATGAGGGGAGTGAGTATCGTTATCAAGTCATTATTGAGCCAACCCAGCAACCCTGGTTGCTTTCCTTGACGGCACCTCAGCAATGGGACAGTGAGGCGGGATTAACCCAGGAACTAAGCCTGCAACGCAAAAGGCCTATCACCCAACGTATCCAGTATCGCATCACATCGTCTCTGGCCTTCAGCTACCAAGCGGATCAACTGGAGGATTGGCAACGACGGCAGGCGCTGCAATTACCTGGTGGCAGTAACCCGCGTACGCGGGAAATTGCCGAACAATGGCAGCGGGAGGCAGGGTCGGAGGAAGCTCTGATTGAGCGACTACTACAGCATTACAATGCCAGCTTTCGTTATACCCTTCAGCCTCCCATCCTTGGTCAGGAAAGTGTGGATGAGTTTCTTTGGCAGACTCAGAAGGGCTTCTGCGAACACTTTGCCAGTAGTTTTGTATTCTTTATGCGCGCCGCCGGTATACCCGCTCGGGTCGTCGTGGGTTATCAGGGTGGTGAATACAACCCTCTGGAGAATTATTACGCCGTGCGTCAGCGTGAGGCCCATGCCTGGAGCGAAGTATGGTTGCCGGGACGCGGCTGGGTCAGGATTGATCCGACGGCAGCTGTGGCGCCTGAACGCATCGAGCAGGGCGTGGATTTTTCATTAGAGGAAGAAGATATCCAACTGCTCGACAATTCCTTTGCGAGCGGTATTTCGCTGCTTAATACCTTGCGCTTGCGCTGGGAAGGATTTAATTATCTGTGGAGCCGCTGGGTTCTGGGGTACAACGCTGAAACACAGGGCGCGTTTCTTGAGCGCTGGCTCGGTGGTATGGATATCTGGCGCATCGCGGTGTTTGTTTTGGTGGCGGGTGCACTGATCATCGGTGCCATTATGTTGTTTCTGTTGTGGGGGCAGCGCAAACGATACCGTTATCCGGCGGATCGTTACTATCAACGTTTTTGTAATAAGTTGGCCCGTTCCGGGTTCTCTCGGCAGCCGGGCGAAGCACCGCGAGATTTTGCGCAGCGGGTGTTGCAGCAGCGACCGGATTTATCGACACCTTTGCATACCATCACCGAACTCTACGAATGGGCCAGCTATGCGGACAATCAAGCCGCGCTTGTTGATCTCAAACGTGCCGTCGCACGCTTTATGATTCGGCCCGGTCTTCCCTCCTGATTTAACCATCATGGTCACTGACAGGGCGCATGCACATTGGTATGCGCTTCTCTTGTGCTTATTTTAAAAAATGCGTTTTTGTTGTGCGTTGCGATAAGTGTTTGTCTTATTTTGGTGCGCTTGTGTGGCATCTACTTATTATCACTTTTTATAACTAATTGAATTTAAATGATTTATTTGTTTGGCGTAATTTTTGCTGAGCCGAATTATCTGCACAAAACTGTTGCGGAATTATGAGGTTTGCACC
>CAMPIG010000039.1 GCA_946886255.1 uncultured Cellvibrio sp.
AAATGCCGGTTCAATGACCGGTGCAGCGCGCGGCTCTTCGCGCCCCTGTACCAGATCAGCACCGCGCGCGTAGAGCACCTTGGTGTTGGGAGAAACAGCGGCGCGAATGCCCTGCAATACGGTCACCGGTGTGGCGGGCGTGCCGTAGTAATTGCCCAGCAGCGCCATAACATCGTCAGCCGTCGGGCCAATAACCGCGAGGGTGCCGATGTCTTTGGCGAGCGGCAGCGCACCGGTGTTTTTCAGCAACACCATCGAGGATTGCGCCGCCCGGCGCGCCAGTTGGTCGTGCGCCGGTGCCTGGTTTACCGAATAGGGGATTTGTGCAAATAGCACCTGTTCAGCCGGGTCAAACATGCCCAGCCGAAAGCGGGTGTACATCAAACGGGTCAAGGCCGCGTCAATCTCCGCTTCGCTGATCAGCTCTTGCTTGACGGCACCGAGCAAGGCCTCATAGGTTCTGCCGCAATTTAACTCAGTACCCTTTTTAACACCGAGCGCCGCAGCCGCCTCCGGGGTGGAGACAATCTTGTGGTAGCGGTAGATGTCTTCGATGGAATCGCAATCAGAGACCACATAGCCATCAAAACCCCAGTCTTTGCGCAGGATATCAATGAGCAGGCGTTGACTGGCGGAGGCGGACTCACCGTAGACTCGGTTGTAAGCCCCCATGACCGAGGCTACCTGCGCATCCTGCACCAGCGCGCGAAAGGCCGGCAGGTAAGTTTCGTAGAGATCCCGTTCGCTGGGATGCACATCGAAATAGTGGCGATCTGCCTCCGGCCCGCTGTGCACCGCAAAGTGTTTGGCTGTTGCATCTACCTTGCGATACTTCGGATGTTCGCCCTGCAGGCCTTTAACAAAAGCCACGCCCATCTGCGACGTCAGGAAGGGATCTTCGCCGTAGGTTTCCTGGCCGCGTCCCCAGCGGGGATCGCGAAAGATGTTGATATTGGGCGACCAAAAGGTCAGCCCCTGATAGCGCAGGCGCAAGCCACGACTGGCAAACTCATGGTGCTTGGCCCGCCCTTCATCACTGATCACCCTGGCAACCTCGCCCATCAGCTCCGGATCAAAGGTCGCGGCCAGTCCGATCGCCTGGGGAAAAACAGTCGCCGAACCGGCGCGGGCGACGCCGTGCAAGGCTTCATTCCACCACTCATAGGCGGGCACCTCCAGGCGAGGAATGGCGGGAGCGTTGTTCATCATCTGCCCGATCTTTTCTTCCAGTGTCATATGCGCCACCAGATCAGCTGCACGTTCCTCGAACGAACGCTGGATATCACGGTAGATGGGCTGCTCAGCAGACGGATCCGGTGCGGCTTGCACAGCGCCAGCTAAAAGAAACAAACCGAAGAGAAACAGATGGTGGAGCTGCTGCATGTTCATTGCTGTGAGTCCTCGCAAGTCAGCGATTTAGCCTTTATTGTTTTTGAGACTATAACTATTGCATTGCTTGTATACAAGGCGTGTAACCTGCGGCCACGTTCAAGCTGCCCGGGCCGGACTTATTCGTTACAATGCGGTTTTCTGTTCGCCACACGAGACTCATGCCATGCCCGGAATCCAACTCAGCTTTGTTGATCGTTTGATTGTGCAAGCCGACCGCGCATTGCGCACCCTGGCCGGCGCCAGTGACCTGACTGCCGAACGTCCCTCTCCCGCCACAACGCTGTACGAAACCGAATTAAATGAACAAGAGAAGCGCCACGCCGCCGGGTTAATGCGTGTAAATCACGCTGGGGAAGTTTGCGCCCAGGCGCTGTATCAGGGTCAGGCACTGACTGCGAAACTGCCCGATGTGCGCGCCGAAATGGAAAAAGCCGCCGCTGAAGAGGTGGATCATCTGGTCTGGTGTCAGCAGCGCCTTGATGAATTAGGTAGTCACACCAGCTACCTCAACCCGCTATGGTATGGATTGTCCTTTGCCATCGGCGCCGGCGCCGGACTCGTCAGTGATCGTGTCAGCCTTGGTTTTGTGGCCGCCACTGAAGATCAGGTGTGCCAGCATTTAAACAGCCATCTGGCCAAACTGCCGGAGCAGGATGCCAGGAGTCGCGCCGTGGTCGAGCAGATGCTGGAAGACGAAGCCCGCCATGCCGATGCCGCATTGGCCGCTGGTGGTATGGATTTTCCTGCGCCAGTGAAAGTCATGATGACGCTGGTATCCAAAGCGATGACATTCAGCAGTTACCGTCTCTGATCCTGGTGCCGCTTTACGCCTGCAGAGCGGCACCTCCGTGTTAATCCGCGATCAAGTGCTAGACTTCGGTAAATCCATAAACATAAAGATATTGATCATGTTCATCACCCGCTCGCTTCGCTGGTGGCTGGCAAGCACGGTGCTTGCCTACGCAGCCTGCGGCCACGCCGGTGCACCGCGCATCACCTTTTCTTGCTGGCTACCGGCCCACTCGGCCCACTTCATCAAATTGGAAGCGATCTACCGCGAGGCATTTGCAGCATTGGGCTATGAGTTTGTGATGCAGCATCGCCCCACCCTGCGCGCTATTCAGGATGCCAACCACGGCACGAGTGATGGTGAATGTGCCAGAGACACCCATTATTTGGCGAGTGCGCCCGAGTCGCCTTTAATTAGAATAGATGTGGTCGTTGCCAGTGCGGATTTGCAGGTGTGGAGCCATCAACCGGATGTCCGGATCGATAACCTCAGCGAACTGAACAGTGGCAAATACCGGCTGGGCTATATGCAAGGTTCCGCTGCCACCAAAAGTCTGCTGACCCCCGAGCGCCAACGGGATGCGCAAGGCCTCGTGACCAGCGAGATAGGTATAAAGATGTTAAGCGCCGGACGCATTGATGCGCTGATTATTTCGGAGGCATCCGTTACGCGTATTCAGGCAGAAATGAAACTACCCAAGCCGATCTACCATGCCGGCACCCTGTTTCGCCAATCCGCTTATGTACACTTGCACCCGCGTCATCGCGAACTGGTACCGACACTGACACGGGAATTACGGCAGCGCATCCCGGCGGGTGGTATCAGTCTGGAGTAACCACAGCCAAACGGCGCCGTTATTCCGGGGAACGGATTTCATAACTGTGGGTAATCTCAACGCCGCCCGCTTCCAGCATGATGGACGCGGAACAGTATTTGGTCGCCGACAGCTCCACTGCCCGTTTGACTTGCGGCTCTTTCAAATCCTTGCCGGTCACAATGAATTGCATATGGATTTTGGTAAAGGGTGACGGGACACCTTCAGCACGCTCCGCCTCCAGCTCTACACGACAATCGGTAACGGCCTGACGCGCCTTGGTCAGAATACTCATCACATCAAATGATGAGCAACCACCCAATCCCAACAGCAACATCTCCATCGGACGCACACCCAAATTGCGCCCACCGTGATCCGGCGGACCATCCATCACTACCGAATGGCCACTGCCTGATTCGCCAATAAATTGCGCCCCATCTACCCATTTCACTGTTGCATGCATATTCCAACCCTTTACTAATTATGGCTTTTTCAGGCCAGCAAGGTTATCACAGCAGCCGGTGATAAAGCGCCAATGTCACCAAAATCAACACCAGCGGCGCTGAGTTAAACTTTCTATAGACAACGAAGGACTCTAGGCTTATAACTGCATCACAAAGTTTAGAGTCTGGCTCCGCATCGACTGGTACGCATTTTCGTTTCTGGTCATAATGCGCGCCATATCAACCTGATAAATCCTATAAAGCAAACTAGGAGCCCCCCTTGGTCGCTGTCTCACTAACGCCGCACATTAAGAATGTGGATGAGTTTTTAAGCCATTGTCACCGTCGCCGTTATCCCGCCAAGAGCACTATCATTTACGCGGGCGACAAAAGCGATTCGCTTTATTACATCGTCAAAGGATCAGTCACCGTACTGATCGAGGATGACGAAGGCCGCGAGATGATCGTAGCCTACCTCAACGACGGCGACTTCTTCGGTGAGATGGGCTTGTTCGACGAAAAAGATTCACGTAGCGCTTGGGTTCGCGCCAAGTCGGAATGTGAAGTAGCTGAAATCAGCTACGCCAAGTTTCAGGAAATCTCTGAAGACCACCCCGAATTCCTCTTCGCCCTCGGCAGCCAGATGGCCCGTCGCCTGCGTGCGACTACTCGTAAAGTAGGCGATCTCGCCTTCCTTGATGTTACTGGCCGCGTCGCACGTACCTTGTTGGATTTGTGTAAAGAACCGGATGCGATGACTCACCCGGATGGTATGCAGATCAAGATTACCCGCCAGGAGATTGGCCGTATCGTGGGTTGTTCCCGCGAGATGGTTGGCCGTGTACTCAAGACTCTGGAAGATCAGGGGTTGGTACTGGTGAAAGGTAAGACTATGGTGGTTTACGGGACGCGTTAACGGCTATTGCTGGCTGGTAGATATGTGCTTCGAATACGTTTGTCATTAGGGCTTGTGTTTCGAAAACGCATGAATACATCCCTGTAGCTCCTTCAAGTCGTCCATGACTTGAAGGTTTCGAAACACAAGCCCTAACGCCAAACTCGCATTGCAGTAAACGATAAGGTCATCAGGTAAATTAAAAAGCCAGCTTTTAGCTGGTTTTTTCGTTACTTAGCTAAAGAAAGTTCTCAGTGCTGCACCGGGGTCATCGGCACGCATGAAAGCCTCGCCTACCAAAAATGCATTCACGTTTTTATCGCGCATAGCTTTTACGTCGGCAGGTGACAGGATGCCGCTTTCTGTTACGACGATGCGCTCCGGGCCGATCTGGTCGAGCAGATCAAAGGTGGTTTGTAGGGTGACATCGAAGGTGTGCAGGTTACGGTTGTTGATGCCGATCAGCTTGTTCGGTAAGCCAAGCGCAATTTCAAGCTCAGCGGCGTCGTGGACTTCCACCAACACATCCAGCCCCAACTCCATCGCCAGGGTATTCAGATCCGCCAGTTTCTGCGGCTCCAGGGCCGATACGATCAGCAGTACGCAATCGGCGCCAATGGCGCGCGCTTCGTAGATCTGGTATTCATCCACCAGGAAATCTTTGCGGATCACCGGTAAATCCGTGGCGGCGCGAGCTTCTTGCAAATAAGTATCAGCTCCGTGGAAAAAATCCACATCGGTTAATACTGACAAACATGCTGCGCCGCCCCGCTCATAGCTACGCGCCAATTCTGCCGGGACGAAATGCTCGCGGATAATGCCTTTGCTGGGGGAGGCTTTTTTGATCTCGGCAATGACGCCGGATTCACCCGCTGCAACTTTGTCAGCAATCGCCTGTACGAAGCCGCGCACTGGCTGCGGGTGTACCAGGCTCTGTTTTAGGTCAGCGAGAGAAACGGTCTTTTTACGTTCGGCAATCTCTTCCCATTTGCGGGCGATGATCTTGCGCAGTACGGTGGGTGTCTGGGTCACGCGATTTCAATCCTCTTTGGCGACACCTGATCAATGTTCGCGTCAGGTTTTTTCGGTTAATCGAAAAACTTATTCAAGATATTGAGTGAAAGCAGCCAATTCGCGGATTTTCTCACCCGCGAGACTGCTGCCGATAGCGTCTCGCGCCATCTCCACACCATCGGCCAGATTCGTGGCGACACCGCTGACATAGATCGCGGCGCCGGCATTCAGTGTGATGATGTCGGCGGCTTTTTCGGCGTATTGGCCGCGGCGATTACCCAAGGCATCCTTGATCAATAGCAACGAATCTTCCGCGTTCTGCACGCTCAGACCAATCAGGCTTTTACTTTGCACACCGAAGTCTTCGGGCTTGATGATGTACTCTTTGATCTCACCATTTTTCAATTCGGCTACCTGGGTTTCACTGGCCAGACTGATTTCATCCAATCCGTCTTTGGCATGTACCACCATCACATGTTCGCTACCCAAGCGCGCCAAGACTTCAGCCATGGGTTTGCACAACTCACCGTTGAACACGCCGATAACCTGGCGTTTAACATTGGCCGGGTTGGTCATGGGACCGAGCATGTTGAAGATAGTGCGCAGTCCCAGTTCACGACGCGGGCCGATGGCATAGCGCATGGCGCTGTGATGGGCTGGTGCAAACATAAAGCCCACACCAATTTCTTTAACACAACGGGCCACCTGCTCCGGTGTAATGTCGAGTTTTATGCCAGCGGCCTCCAGCACGTCGGCACTGCCGGCAGCACTGGAAACACCACGATTACCGTGCTTGGCCACGCGGCCACCGGCGGCAGCTACCACAAAAGCGCTGGCAGTGGAGATGTTAAACAGGTTGGCACCGTCACCACCGGTACCGCAGGTATCCACCAGATATTCCGCTTCGATACTTACCTGGGTCGCCAACTCGCGCATGACCATGGCGGCACCGGTAATTTCGTCCAGGGTTTCGCCTTTCATGCGCAAGGCAACGAGAAACCCGCCGATTTGCGCCGGCGTCGCTACGCCGGTCATCACTTCGCGCATCACCATGGTCATCTCGTCGGTCGAGAGATCAATATGCGCGACTAATTTATTCAGAGCTTGTTTGATATCCATTGCCATCCACCTTGTTGTTACCATTTACGGTTTTGTGTGTGGGAAAAGCTTGTCAGCGACAGATTAAATTTACTTCAACAACCACGCAATCGCACCGTCCCCTGACAGCCCGATTGCGCGTCGTTTATACCCCATTTAAAAAGTTGCGCAGCAATTCATGCCCCTGCTCAGTCAGGATAGATTCAGGATGAAATTGCACACCTTCCACTGCCAGGGTTTTATGGCGCACCCCCATGATCTCCGCCATGCTGCCATCGGCATCCTGGGTCCAGGCAGTAATCTCCAGGCAATCTGGCAGGCTTTCTTTTTCGATCACCAGCGAATGATAACGGGTGGCCTGCAACGGGTTTTTCAAGCCGGTGAATACACCTTTATCCGCGTGATATACCGGCGAGGTTTTGCCGTGCATTACGTGTGGGGCGCGAATCACTTTGCCTCCAAAAGCCTGGCCAATACTTTGATGGCCGAGACAAATGCCGAGCAAGGGAATCTTGCCGGCGTATGTCTTGATGGTTTCCACCGAAATACCCGCCTCATTGGGCGTACAGGGGCCGGGTGAAATTACGATCTTTTCCGGCGCCAGGCGCGCAATGTCCTGCACCGTAATTTCATCATTGCGCACGACTTTCACATCCGCTTTCAACTCGCCCAGATACTGCACCACGTTATAGGTAAAGGAATCGTAGTTGTCGATCATCAGAATCATGATTTATTCCCCCACCATGTCGACGGCTTTGAAGATGGCGCGCGCTTTGTTCATGGTTTCTTTCCATTCCAGCGCCGGTATCGAATCGGCCACGACACCCGCACCGGCCTGCACGTAAAGTTTGCCGTCTTTGATAACCGCCGTGCGAATTGCAATAGCGGTATCCATATTGCCGTTCCAAGCGATATAGCCCACGGCGCCGCCATAGATACCGCGCTTTTCATTTTCCAGTTCGTCGATGATTTCCATCGCGCGAATCTTGGGTGCACCGGAGAGTGTCCCCGCTGGCAGCGCCGCGCGCAGTACATCCATCGCGCGCAATTCCGGTTTGATCTTGCCGGTAACATTCGAGGTAATGTGCATCACGTGGGAATAGCGCTCAACCACCATCTTGTCGGTGAGCTTTACGCTGCCCACTTCAGCCACGCGACCGACATCGTTGCGGCCGAGATCGATCAACATCAAATGTTCGGCAATTTCTTTCGGATCAGCCACCAACTCTGCTTCCAGGGCTTTATCTTCTTCCGGCGTATGGCCACGACGGCGGGTACCGGCGATGGGTCGCACCGTTACATCGCCATCTTCCAGACGCGCCAGAATTTCCGGACTGGAACCCACCACTTGGTGATCGCCCAAATCCAGGAAATACATGTAAGGCGACGGATTTAAATTGCGCAGCGCGCGATACAAATTCAGCGGTTCCGCCGTGAAATCGATAGATAAACGCTGGGAGATAACCACCTGCATGGTATCGCCGGCCAGCACGTAATCCTTAATGCGATTGACTGCGTCCTGGAACGGCTGCTCACCGTAATGCGAACGGAATTTTTGTTCGCTCGCGCCGTTCATGCCCAGCGTTAAATCCGGTGTTGACGGCACAGGACCACGCAGGCGCGCTTCCAGTTCATCCAGGCGTTGTGTCGCGATCTGGTAGGCATTGTCGATCTCCGGATTGGCATGAATCACAAAAATCAATTTACCGGCCAGGTTGTCGAATACCAGCACTTCATCGGATACCGTCAATAAAATATCCGGCGTGCCGATGATATCTTCAGGTTCGCTAGCCTTCAGATGCGGCTCCACATAACGCACACAATCATAAGCGAAGTAACCCACCAGGCCGCCGGTAAAACGCGGTAGACCCGGCAACTCCGGTGCGCGATAACGCTGCTTGAATGCTTCAACAAATTCCAGGGCGTCGGCCTGGGTGGTTTCCTCAACCACAACACCATCGCGCTCGATACGAATGTGTTCACCAAAAGCTTTTAACACCGTGCGCGCCGGCAGGCCGATCATGGAATAACGGCCCCACTTTTCGCCGCCCTGCACGGATTCAAACAGATAGGAATACGGCCCACGGGCCAATTTCAGATAGGAAGATAAAGGAGTATCAAGGTCAGCCAGCACTTCGCGCATCACCGGAATGCGGTTATAGCCTTGCGCGGCCAGCTCAGCAAATTGTTCAGGAGTCATGGATTTACCTTTCAGGTTCGCCCGCAAGAGGTGGGCGAATCACGCTATTTTTATCGGGTAATTCATCTGCGCCTGACGCGGCATGAAAGATGTCGGACAACAGATGAGATGAAGACAACCCGGCTGCTGACAGACTGCGAGGCTAGATAATAGGTGCTAGCTAGACAGACTGCGCGCGGGCAGAAATGGACTAGCGACGCCATCGGGCGACGAGGGCGGCACGCTCTTGCAGATGTAAGCCTGAAAGTTTCACAGGGCTTCTCCTTATGGACTGGCGGCCAGTTTACTCAAATAAAACCGGACTGCCTATCCCCAATATTTCACAATTTAACCGGTTACTTTATTCAACCCAGACAACTGCAACCGGTTCAACCCTTATTGGCCAATGCCAATTCCGCACGCATGGCCGCAATGGTCGCGGCGTAATCGTCGGTATTAAAAATGGCGGAGCCGGAGACAAACGTATCGGCGCCGGCGGCGGCCAGTGCACGAATGTTTTCGGTAGAGACGCCGCCGTCGACTTCGAGGCGGATGTTGTAGCCGCTGGCATCAATCAGCGCGCGCGCTTCGCGCACTTTGTCCAGCACGTAAGGAATAAATTGCTGCCCACCAAAGCCGGGGTTAACGGACATCAACAGCAGCATATCCATCTTTTCCATGACGTATTTGATTTCATCCAAAGAACTGGCTGGATTAAGCACCAAACCGGCAAAACAACCGCGATCCTTGATCAACTGCAGCGAGCGATCCACATGGCGCGAGGCTTCCGGATGAAAGGTAATAAAAGTCGCACCGGCGTCGGCAAACTGGCCGATCAGGTCATCCACCGGCTCCACCATCAAGTGAACATCAATGGGCGCCGTTACGCCGTATTTGCGTAGCGCTTTGCATACCATGGGACCGATGGTGAGATTGGGGACGTAGTGATTGTCCATCACATCAAAGTGGATCATGTCAGCGCCAGCAGCCAACACAGCATCCACCTCTTCACCGAGGCGGGCGAAATCGGCGGAAAGAATGGAAGGCGCAATTCTGAAGTCCGCCTGACGTGAATCCTTAAAGTTCTGCATAAATCACCCGATGACTGTAATGGCAACGACTAAAATGTTCGCATTGTACTGAAAAAAACTTACTGGCAGCAGATTGCGCCCTAATGAATCACTATCCACTCGAAAAACCGGGACTATGAACTGTCTTTTGACTCGCCTCATCCATCGGGATTCACTCCGGCCGCATTGCTGGCTTTTTGTTGCCTGGTTGCTAATGTCCGCCAATGGCGTTTTGCACGCCCAGACCGCGGCACCGGCAGAAAATGCCCCGAACCCGGCGCCGGAAACGGCTGTTCCTGAGCCAGCACCCGAGCCGGAACCAGCACCCAGCATGTCGCGCGAGGAGCGCTACAACCAATTGCTGGCAGAAGCCAAGCCGGATGAAGTGCGTTGGCTGGAAACGCCGGATGAAAAAATTCTTGCGCTGTTTCGCCCGACTGAAGCACGGACAACCAAAGGCGCCGTATTGATTCTGCATGCCGCCGAAGCTCCCCCTGGCTGGCCGCCCTCATTTGAAAACCTGCGTCGCTATTTGCCGCGTTACGGCTGGATCACCCTTGCCGTCGCCCTGCCAGCACAGCAACCACTGGCTGTTCCCGAACGGGAAATACCCTTGCCGGCCCAGGATGAACAAACGGATCAACAGGAGGTGGCCAATGAAGCGAAGCCTGCTGAAGATAAGCCAGCCGCTGAGCCTCCCGAGCCCAAACCACAACCATCTCGCACCGAGATCATAGCGCGTCGCGTCGGTGCAGCAGCGGCCTTCCTGCGCGAACAAGGCCAGGAAAATATTCTGGTATTGGTGGATAACAGCAGTGTGGTCGACAGCATGGCTGCCCTGCAGCCGTCTGCCAATACACTCCAGGAATTGATACTGGTCAATCTGCAAACCCAGGAACCGCTGACTCGCGAGCAATTGGAAGGACTCTTCGCCAATCCAGCGCTGCCAGTGCTCGATCTGTTTACCCAGGCGAATGATGACCAGCAGGCCGCCCTCCGCCAACGTCATCGTGCAGCGGCATTACGCAATAAGATGGAAAATTATTACCCGCTTCAGCTGCTGCCTTTACAGCCACAAGACCTCGATAACCCGCGCAGCTTCTGGTTAGAACGGACACGCGGTTTTATGGAGCGCCATGGGCAGGGAAAGCAAACAAAATCAGGTGAAGAGCAGGAGTAATCGGGAAATCGTTAAGGCCGTCGCATTTTCCAACACTTTCCCTGACTCTGCTGAATGCCTTTAGGCAGCGATCGTGTTACTATTTTTCGGCTATTTCTGGCGTCAGCCAATAACGGAATTACCAATAATCAATATCTGGAGCAAAGAGGAAAACTTGCGTGTCTGACAAGAAAGATTCAGCCAACACGCCCACCCCGGCAGATGATAAAACCCGCCTTGCTCGCCCGCCTAAAAAGCCAGCGGAACAAGCCACGGTTATTGCCAAAAAGTCTGCACCCAAAGCGGATGATGCGACCGTCCTCGCCAAAAAGTCTTCTCCCAAGACCGATGACGCCACGGTACTCGCCAAAAAATCACAGCCCGCAGCAGATGAAGCCACGGTCTTCGCGCCAGCCAAAAAGATGCAGGCAGACACCCCATCTGCCGATAGCAAACCAGCAACAGCGCAACCAAAAACTTCCGCGCCCAAAACCCCGACCGCCGCAGCCGCTACGCAATACACCCAATACCGCGCCAACACGACCAATAACTCCTCTGGCTTTGCCAAAGCCAGTGAGCTGGCCGAACAGGCACTGAGTGGCAGCGGCGCAGGTACCTTGTTGAAAAAACGGTTTTTATTGGAAGACACTTTGGGCCAGGGCGGCATGGGAACCGTATACAAAACCCGCGATTTGCGCAAAGTCGAAGCGGAAGATCCGAATCCTTATATCGCCACCAAAGTATTAAACCAGGACTTCCAGAATCACCCGGACGCATTTGTCACACTCCAGCAGGAAACCGCCAAATCCCAAACCCTGGCGCACCCGAATATCGTCACCGTGCACGACTTTGATCGCGATGGCGATATCCTGTTTATGACGATGGAGTTATTGCACGGTGACCCGCTGGATAAATTGCTTAAAGAACATCGCAATACCGGTTTGCCGGTTGCTACCGCAATGCGGCTGGCGAAAGATTTATGCGCTGCCTTGATGTATGCCCACAAACGTCATTTGATCCATGCCGACTTCAAACCCGGTAACGTCTTTGTGATGCGCGACGGTTCCGCCAAAGTCCTGGATTTCGGTATCGCGCGCGCGGCCTCCAAGGAAACCCAACGCCACCAGTTTGATGCCGGGCAACTGGGTGCGCTGACGCCGGCTTATGCCACGATTGAAATGATTAACGATGAGCCCATCAGCTTCGCGGATGACGTCTATGCGCTGGCGTGTGTGATTTATGAAATGCTCGCCGGGCGCCACCCGTACAACAATGTGTCCGCGCTTGATGCGCAACAGCAAAAACTGAAACCCAAGCGCATTGAAAAATTAACTGCCGCACAATGGAAAGCATTAAGCCGCGGCCTCGCGCTGGAAAAAGCCCAACGCACGCCCACCATTGAACAATTCCACCATGAGCTGTTTCCACGCCGAAAACCGCTGGTGTTGAAAGTGGCAGCAGTGTTATTGCCGGTATCACTGATCGGCCTCGGCTGGTTTGCTTACAGCAACTACCAGGCCGAAGTACAAATCCAGAATACTATCAGCGAAAAAATTGCGTTAGCACAAAGCTGTTTTGCGCAGAGTGATTTTGATTGCGCCATTGAACAAAGTCTGGTGGTGACCAACCTTGAACCAGATAATCGAGTCGCGCGCGATTTATTAAACAGCGCGCAATTAGCGCACCAGAAACAACAGGATGCCAGCCGTATTGCAAGTCTCATGCAAGACGCTGAAGCCTGCTTTGCGCAAGCGGATTTTGCTTGTACCCAAATCAAAACCCGCGAACTACTCAAACTCGATGAAACCCACGCGGCCGCACAACGATTATTGAATAGTGCTACCGAATCCATGGAGCTTTCTCACATCGCACAGCGCACCGACAATTGTTTGCAAAACGGCGATATTGAATGTGCGGAAGCCTTGGTGAACGAGGCAGTTGGTATCAACGCAAGCCATCAAACAACCTTGTTGCTGCAGAATCAATTATTAGCGGCACAGACCGGCGCCCAGGAACAACAGGCCGAAATCAACGACGCGTTAAATAAAGCGCGACAGTGCCTGAGCCAAAAACAATACGATTGCGCGATAAATCATGCCGATACCGTGACCGCCAATCATCCCGGCAATGTCCAGGCGCTGGACATTAAACAGGCCGCCACCCTCGCCAGACAATCAGAACAGCGCGTGCAAAGTATTCTGGCCCAAGCCAAAACCTGTCTTGACAAACAAAAGAATTACAGCTGTGCCATCGCCAAAGCCGAAGCCGCACTGGATTTGGTTCCCGGGCACGCGGAAGCCACCGCTATCAAGCGGCGCGCACAAGACACCCAGCAAAAACTCAAGACCACCGGTTTTACCATCCAATAAGTCAAGGAGGCTTACCATGAAAAAACCACTATTGATTGCCCTTATTTCCTCCCTGATTGCAGCACCGTCTTATGGGTTCGGTTTGAACGACCTGAAAGATAATCTGGATCGTTCGCACAAATGCAAAAGCGGTGACCAAAGCTGTAAAAACCGCGAAAAACTGAAAGCCGCCGCGCGGGTTGCGGCAGTGTCCATTGCCGTGAAATTAATCGCCGATATGGTGATCGATTACCGTTCCAAAAAAGTCGCGGACGAAGAGCAAGTTGCCGCGGAATACCGCAACAAAAATAAAACCTTGCAACCGAACCCGGTCGCCGAGCGCTACGATACCGAAACCCTGCCCGGCAAGGTGGTGGAACCGGGTAATCAGGTAACGGTTAAATCGGACATCGTCGTGGTGCCCGGCAGCTTGCGTCAGGAAGCCTTGATCGAAGAACGTATCACCATCTTCGATAACGAAGACCACACCAAACCACTGCGTAACCTGACCAAAGCAGTCAATGGCGATAGCCGCCGCGGCGGGCATTATCAGAACGAATTTGCGTTCACCCCGCCGGAAGGCCTGCCACAAGGCGTTTACCCGGTTAAAACAGAATTAATCCTCAACGGCGTCATCGCCGACACCTCCGACAACGACATTCAACTGGTATTGCAAGTCGACCACTTGGGCGCAATGCAATTACTCGCGCTCGCAAAGTAATCTCCCTGCCTTTACGTTCACTCTCGCAGATATTGCGAGAGTGAACGCATACAACCCATCATGTAGGTCGGATTAGCAAGGCGTAATCCGACATTGGTTTTTTTTAAGTCTGCCGAAGATTTACGAAAGACAAACCTCGGAATAAGCAGCAAAGACATGCATCAACCACAATTTAAATCACGATCCAGATCCACCAACCGCTCAGGCGTTCCCACATCACTCCACACGCCTTCATAAACCTCCGCCGTTAATCGCCCGTGTGCGATCTCATGCCGCAGCACTTCACCCAGAGGAAATTTTTCCCGGCATTGCGGATACTCCGCGATCATCTGCGGGCGCAATAGACTGATGCCGGCAAAGGTGTAACGCGGTTGATCGGGATCAGTTACCAGCAAACCATCCTGCGCTAACGCAAAATCGCCGGCGGGATGGAATGCCGGGTTGGGTACCAGTACCAGATGTCCACTGAATTGCCGATCCAAAGAATGACGAATTAAATTCTGCAAGGGGTAATCGCTCCAGACATCACCATTGACCAATACAAAAGGTTCATCACCCAACAGCGGCAAGGCTTTCAAAATTGCTCCGGCAGTTTCCAGTGGTTCCGGTTCTTCGGAATATTCCACCTGCACATTAAAACGGCTGCCGTCACCGACAAAGGCGCGAATTTTTTCGCCGAGATAGGCCAGGTTAATCGCCACCTGGCGAATACCAGCCGCCTGCAAATTTTCCAGATGGTATTGCAACAGGGGTTTGCCGCCGACGGACAACAAGGGTTTGGGTAAGTGATCAGTCAAGGGACGCATGCGCTGACCGAGGCCGGCGGCGAGGATCATGGCTTTCACGCGCTTGCATCTCCGGCTTGATGGTAGTCGGTGTACCAACTTTGTTGTTCGACCAGAGGCAACAGCTGTTGCTCAAACCAATCGACGAATTCACTCAGTTGTGGATAGTCCCGCGCAACCTCCAGTGTGTAGCGCAACACCAGCGGCAGATCCGCCAGATAATGATCTTTGCCGTCACGCAGGTGCAGCCGGGCGAAGATGCCCAACACTTTGATATGTCGTTGCAGGCCCATCCAATCAACCCAACGCAGATAAGTGGTCTCATCAACCGCCGGTATAACACCGACCTCCATCGCCATATTGCCGTAACTGAGCGCCCAGCGTTTAACATCATCCCGGGGCCAGCGGATGTAGCAATCGCGCAGCAGGGAAACCAGGTCATAGGCAAAGGGACCCTGCACAGCGCCCTGGAAATCGATAACGCCGATCTGCCCTGAATCGCACAACAGCAGGTTGCGGGAGTGATAGTCGCGATGGACCAGCAGTTGCGGTTGTTCCAATGCCGAGGCTTCAAGCTGCGTAAACACCGCTTGCAGGAGCGCCTGCTCCGCCTGACTCAATGAATAACCAAGTAATTTTTCAACGAACCATTCGCTGAAGATAGTCAATTCCCGCCGCAACATGGCTTGGTCATAATGCGGCAGCTCCACCGGGATGTCAGTCGCCTGCTGCAAGCGCAACAGGACCATCAGGGCTTCGCCGTAGAGGGTGCAGGCGGTGTCCTGGGTTAATTCATGGCGCAATAGTCGATCACCAAAGTCTTCCACCAACAAAAAACCCTGCGCCGCATCGGCGGCTATGACGGTCGGTGCGTTTACGCCGCAATGACGCAGGTAACGTGCGAGTTTGACAAAGAGGGCAGTGTCCTCAGTTTCTGGCGGGGCATCTACCGCCAGGAACGGCGGTTGACCGGTAAGGGGAGATTGCGCGCGGTAATAACGGCGAAATCCGGCATCGGAACCCAAGCTTTCCAGTACCAGTTGATCTGCCAGTGTTTCAGGTAACAATGCCCGAAGATTCTGGCGCGTCCAGTGTGTTAGCGCTTGCTTACGATTTTCTATAGTTTGTGCAATTAGGTCCTGGGGATCACTCATCCTGACTCCGTGACATAGAAGTTTGGGGCGGCTGTGGACCGAGATGCGCTACATCGACATTCCGGTGAGACCAGCACCGCAGACAAAACGGCTCCCATAAAACCCCAAATTCTGAAGGCTGACAAGGTCTGCCTGACGGCAAACTTCACAGCCTCAACCAATTGCCTTCGCTATTGTCAGAGACGGATTCATTCCAAGCACCGGCGTATTCAAGTAGAATCGCGGCTATTTCATCCACGGAAACCGCCAAAGATCGCCGGGCCGGATCATTTGATAAAGCGATAACAGCCATCAATGAAGATATCTTTTCCCGATACAGCAAGCTTTTTGCGCGCTTCCGTAGCAGGCACTTATCGCCGCCCAACTTTTATATTGAGATGCTGTTGATGGCTGTAGCTACGCGCACTTCCTCCCTGTTCCGCCCTTCCCTGTTAGCTGTCGCGCTGGCTGAACTCCGCCAGCAACTGCGCCCCACAGGTGCGCTGGTACTGTCGCTGGGCTTGCTGGCCGCGCCCGCACTGGCCGATGAGACGTCTCAAAAACAGACGGAATCCGGGCGCAATCTTGACTGGGTGCCCATGGAGCAACTGACCGAGGCACAGAAAGCCGTCATGCCCAGCGGTTGTTGCGGCGCTTATGTCCCCCCCGAGCGGACCGACCCGGACGCCAACCTGGAACCGGCCAATGCCTCGGTTCGCGCTACCGCCGACTCCTCGGAAACCCAAGGCCAAACCACCGTCATCATGAGCGGTGATGTGCAGCTGACCCAAGGTAATCGCTCCCTCAAGGCTGATAAAGCGGTCTTTAACCAGGCCACTCGCGAAGCGGAAATCAATGGCGATATCGAGATTCGCGAGCCGGGCATGCTACTGCATGCCGAGCAGGCGCAAATGCATATCGACAGTGGTGATGCCACCCTGGAAAACGCGGAGTTCGTACTTTATGAGTCACGCATTCGCGGCACAGCGGAAAGCCTGAAAAAATTCGGCAGCAACATCATTGTGCTGAACGACAGCCGCTTTACCAGTTGCGAACCGGACAGCAACCTCTGGTCGGTGGCCGGTTCAGAAGTAAAGATCAATCAGGAAAAGCGCTACGGCACTGCCAAGCACATGCGCATCAACATCAAGGATATTCCGGTCATGTATTCACCCTACCTGCGTTTTCCGGTAGGCAAAGATCGCCTCACCGGCTTCCTGTTTCCCTCAATGAGTTTTGACACTGATACCGTTGTTGAAGACTTCGCACTGCCGTTTTACTGGAACATGGCCCCCAACTACGACATGTTGATTACGCCCCGTTACATCGACCGCCACGGCACCGGCGTCGACACCGAATTCCGGCATATGTCGACGCAGTTCGACACCATCATCAACGGCGCTTTCCTTGGCGATGATGAAGGCGATTACAGTGCGCGGGAGCTGGAGCGAATCAACGAAGGCTTGCGCGAAGATTACACCGGCAAAGACCGCTGGCTTTACAGCCTGAACCAAACCGGCGGACGCGGCCAGCGCTGGAGTACCACCATTGATTACACCGAGATCAGCGACATTGACTATCTGCGCGACTTCAACCGCAGCGGTGTGGATACCAATCGACAGCCCAATATCGCCAAGGTCGCCACCGCCAGTTACCGCACGGACAACTGGCTGGTGAGCGCCAAAGCCCAGGAATTTCGCGTGCTGGTGGAAGAAAGCCAGATTCCTTACCGCGAATTGCCACGCATCAATGCCGATGGCAATTACCGTTTGGGCGATTGGCTACTTGAGTTAAATAACGAGTACGTCAATTTTGACCTCAACAGTTTTTACGAACTTGATACCACCAATACCTTGCTGGGCGAACGCCTGCGCACCGACTACGGCCTGACCTGGGACAAGGAATTCGCCTGGGGTTTCTTCAAGCCCGGTGCGGCGGTGAAAACGTTGAATTACCAGCTCGACAACGGTGCGCTGAATGAAACAGCCAATGATTCGCCGTCGCTGACCGTGCCGCAAGGCAGCCTGGATATGGGATTATTCTTCGAGCGCGAAACCAATCTATTCAGCAACAGTTTTATCCAGACCCTTGAGCCGCGCGTCTTTTATTTTTACAGCGACTACGAAGACCACAGCGAGCTCTATAACCTCACTGCCAATAATCGTTATATCAATTTTGATACATCAGAATTGACCTTTACTTACGGCCAGCTGTTTCGCGAATCGCGCTTCTCTGGCGGCGACCGTATTGATGATGCCAATCAAGTCGCCGTGGGTTTATCCAGCGCGTTAATTTCCAGCAGCACTGGCATCGAACGTTTGCGCATGAGCATCGGCCAGATCTATTACCAGAAAGACCGTCGCGTGGTGGTCGCTAATAACGCCGATGATGACGATAAATATTCACGCCGCGATTCAGAATTAGCGGGCCAGATCAGCGGCCAGATCGGCGATTCCTTGCGTTTCACCAGCGATGTAGCCTATGACCATAAGGATTCACACCTGACCAGCGCCAGCGCCAGCCTTAATTATATGGACGATGCTTATCGCATCTTCAACTTGTCCTATCGCTATACGCGCAATCCGCAGATGATCAATCCATCTAACCCGGTGCCGGTTCTCGAATCGACCCTGGATCAACTGGACGCGTCGATGATCTGGCCAGTCAATGACCAGTGGAGTCTGATTGCGCGCAGCAACTACGACTTCACCTACAATCTGGAACTCGATACCTTTGCCGGACTCGAATACAGCGATTGTTGCTACCGCATCCGTCTGCTGGGCCGCCGCTGGTTGAACTTTGATTACAACGCTAACTTCCTGAAGACCGCCACCCAGGACGATTACGATCAAGGATTCTTTGTCGACATCCAACTCAAAGGTCTGGGCAGTATCAGTGAACGTATCGGCAAGTTACTCGACAAAGCCATCATCGGTTACAGCGCACGGGAAGAATCCATGCGCTAAACATTTCAGGACCAGATCAATCCGGCACCTGT
>CAMPIG010000040.1 GCA_946886255.1 uncultured Cellvibrio sp.
GACATGCACCTTGGACTTTGTTACCAGCGTCGAATCCTAATCGGCCCCGTTCGTCGTAGTCATGTGTATGACCTTTGCGGTCATATTTTGTTCACGACGAAGTGGCGGGCATTTTAGGGGGTTGGAGGGGAGATTGCCAGAGGAATTTTCGATGAATAGCGCGCCATCACCCCAGCACCGCCTCACACATCGCCTTCACATGTCGATGGTCTGTTCCGCAGCAACCACCGATAATGGATAGCTTGCGCAGCTGTTTGCTCATCGCTTTATAACTCTGCCCCAATTCCTGCGGGTTGCCATCATCCAGCTCTGTGCATGCGTCGAGCTCCGCGTGACTTTTGCGCGAGGCATTGGCGCGCAGGCCGCGGATGCGATCGAGCCAGGGGCCTTCATCGTTTAGGATATTTTCAAAGTGTGTGGGGTGAGCGCAATTAATTTGGTAGTACACCGGATAGCCACGGGTTTCTCGGTCCACTGTTTCGATGGCCTCGCGCAACGGCTGCCCTGATGGTAATGCACCGTCTGTTTCGACCGTGAACGAAATCGCAACAGGCATACCGTGAATTTTGGCGGCCAGTGTAATGCCGATGGCTTCTTCAACATAGTTCAAGGTATAGGCCGTCACAATGTCTGCGTCACTATGGGCAAAGGTACGCATCTGTGTACTGTGATAATTCGCAGCTTCGCTGATCGTCATGCGTTTGTCCGCTACATAGCCATCGCCGCGCGGGCCGATCACTCCACCGATCACAATCGGTTGAATCTCGGCTTGCCATTCATCGCGCAATGTTGTCAGCAGGTGAATTGCCTGACGGTTAATTTCTTCAAGTTCAGTATTGTTGTAGCCCAGATGCGCGCCCCAATCCGCATTTGCTCGCCAGGTAGCGGTTTCAATAATCAAGCCGGCGCGGTGTTGACGCGCAATGTCGGCATACCGTGCGTAGTAATTTTTCAGTGAGGTTATTCCGCTCTCGTTATTCAATAATGTAAAAGAGGCAAAGGCGGGTAATTCGATACCTTCGTGAAAAATAAGTGTGGTTTCCATTCCGCCGTCGCATACCAATAAGGTGTTATTGAGCTGCGGTAAGTTGTGTCGATAACGTGCCATGATTTTCTCCTTAAAGGGCTGCAAAAATTATTCAGTGATTAATTGACTTGTGGTCGGCTCTTTGGGCTTGGTGACATCGCGGCCGAGTAGCAGGTCGCCAAGTCTCAATGACGCGCCGTTATAAAAGCCGTTGTCAGCAATAAATTCTTTCGGGTTTACAAAGGTGTCAAACAGCAAATCAAACATCGGCAGGTCGGAGTAGTTGTGCGAGTGAATGCCACGTCCGTGGTGATAAGAATGGCTCTCCGGACGTTGCACAATGTAGCCAAGCCAACGCGGTGTACGCAGGTTGCTGTGTTGAAAAACGGAGAGAAACATCGTGATATACAGCACTATAACGGTCGCTTCCGGTGTGATGCCGATGATCACGGTAAGGCACAAACTGTTGAGCAGGGTCCAGCCCAACATATCCAGTGGGCTGAACCAGAGTGCACCATAAGTATCGAGTCGCTCGGCGCTGTGGTGCATTTGATGAAAATATTTCCATAAAAAATTATGGCGATGCATCGCCCGATGCCACACATAAACGCCGGCTTCATAAACCAGCAGCCCTACCAGTGCCCCGACCCCTGTGCCGAGCCAGGTCAAATCAAAGAGTTGCCACTGGATAAGGGTTTCGCCCCATACCAAAGGCAAATAGGAAGATATAAAAAAGAACACCATAAAGGCACTCAAACCGCGTACACGCCACCAAGGGCTGTGCGGTAATCGGCGTGCTGGAAAAAGCGCTTCCACCAAAATTAAAATGGCGTAAAGTATAAAAACTGTGATCGATATCGGATCACGTAAAAGGTCGAGAGGGGTAGGCATTTTATGCTCCATCTTGATCAGGTTATCCCTGGCTCGGAAGAGCCAAAGCCGGCAATAACGCCACCCCACGAATATCTGTTGGTCGGCGCTATTGATGTTCGTAATCTACCGCCAAACGCGTAGCGATGATAAAGCCGTTTACGCAACAAACCGGACATTTCTGCCATGAACGAACCCGTCAGCCAGATTCGCATTGCTGTCCTGGCCTTTCCTGATGCCACCGTCTCAACGATTTACGGCATGTATGATTTGTTTATGAGTGTGGGGCGTGATTGGGGTTTTCTGACTTCGGGAACGCCGGGGCCATCGCTGATCCAGCCGGTCATCGTAGGCGCGCGCGACGGAAGTTTTATCACCGCTAACGGGATTGTGCTCGAGCCGCAATGTCATGTGGAAGATTTTCCGCAACCGGATGTCGTGTGCGTGCCTGATGCCTTTGTGCCGCCTGGCGCCGAATTGACCGGTCGGTTTGAACCGGAACTGCATTATCTGCGCACCCTGTATCACCAAGGCAGCATTATTGCGACGGCCTGTTCGGGCGCTTTATTGTTGGCAGAAGCAGGGTTGCTGAACGGATACGAAGCTACAACACATTGGGGTTATTGCGATTATGTGCGCGAGCGTTATCCTGCCATTCGTTTATACCCGGAACGTGCGTTGGTAGCCTCCGGTCACGAACAACGTTTGATTATGGCGGGCGGTGGTACCAGTTGGCTTGATCTCGCGCTGTTATTAATCGCGCGCTTGTGTGGAGTTGAAGAAGCCATGCGGGTAGCGCGTATTCATTTGATCGATTGGCACAGTGTGGGCCAACAACCTTTTGCCAATCTCGCGCGTTCGCGCCAAGCGGGCGATGCCGTCATTGCCGATTGCCAGGTGTGGATCGCGCAGAATTATCAACAGCCGGGGCCCGTCGCCCGTATGGCACAACGCAGCGGGTTGGCGGAGCGCTCTTTTAAACGACGTTTTCAACAAGCTACCGGCATGTCACCCTTGGAATATGTTCACACGTTGCGTTTGGAAGAAGCAAAACAAATGTTGGAAGCCGGCGATTTACCTGTTGAAGCCGTGGCCAACGAAGTGGGTTATGAAGATGCGGGGTTTTTCAGCCGCTTGTTTCGCCGGCAAGTCGGCATTACCCCCTCGGCCTACCGTAAACGTTTTGGTGGAATGCGGCAGGCGTTGGCTGCTAGTCGGGGTGTGAGATAAGTCGCTGGCTAAAGTAGAAAACTGACGCATACTTACATAGCTGCTCATGCATTGGTCGGACTCATATAACAAATTTGCAGCTTTTCATTGAAGAACGTCAGGAGCAGTTATGCTCGAACAAAAATCGCTGCTGTTGTTGATTAAACGCTATAAAAATCGTCACATTGATGATCGCGCCTTCTATCAATCGCTCACCGAAATATTGACTGACGAGATTGGCTGTACCCGCGCCAGCTTGTGGCTCTATTCTGATTTGCTCCTGAATGAGATTGAAACGGTTGATCTCTATGATCGTGATAAAAACACCCACAGTTCAGGTGCACGATTATACGAGGAAACATTCCAGCCTTACTTTGCCGCTATGCGGCTAGAGGGTTGTATTGATGCGCCCAACGCGCGGGAACATCCGGCTACGCAGTGTTTCAACGAGCGTTATTTCCTGCCTAACGATATTTATTCCTTGCTCGATATTGGCATCGTCTTTAATGGCCAAGTGGTTGGCGTGTTTTGTTGTGAGCAGGTGGGCGAGGTTATGCTCTGGCGTGCAGAACAAAAAGCCTTTCTTGAACAAGCTGGCAAATTGATTGCCTTTGCATTAAAACCGCTGCTGGTGCATAAATTTTCAGAATTATTTTAAGTCGGCCAACTGCCATCTACACACTCAAATACTGCTGCACTAATCCTTCATGTAATTCGGCAATAGGTCCGGTTGCCACCACGCTGCCTTTCTCCATAATAAAAAAGTCATCGGCCACGCGGCGCGCGAACGGCAATTTTTGTTCAACCAAAAGAACCGTTAAATTCAACTCACGATTCAGGCGGCGGATAACATCGCCGATATCACGCACGATATTCGGTTGAATACCTTCGGTGGGTTCGTCGAGAATCAATAATTTCGGGTCAAGGACCAAGGCGCGGCCAATCGCCAGCTGTTGTTGTTGACCACCAGACAGGTCACCGCCACGGCGGTATTTCATTTCCTTGAGCACGGGAAATAATTCGTAAATATGGTTGGGAATAAACCGCGCTTTGTCTTTGCGGGCACCGAGGGAAATCTTCAGATTTTCTTCCACGGTTAACAATGGAAAAATTTCCCGCCCCTGGGGCACGTAGCCGATGCCTGCACGGGCACGGGCTTCGGTGGAAAGTTTGCTGATGTCCTGGCTGTTGAATTGCAACTGGCCATCGCGCACCGGCAGTAAACCGGTGATACATTTCAATAGCGTAGTTTTACCCACACCGTTGCGCCCGATCAGGCAACCGCAGGTGCCTTGTTTCAGGTTGAGCGACAAATCCCACAGGATGTGGCTTTGGCCGTAGTATTGATTAATGTATTGGATGTGCAGCACGGTGTTCTCCACTTGCTTGATATTTTTTTCAAATACTTGTCGGATTACGAGGCTGCGCCTCTAATTCGACCTACGGGTGTGGTGTGTTGTATTGGTAGGTCGGATTAGCGCAGCGTAATCCGACAATAAAATACATGGTGCAATAATTATGCGTCACTCACCCAAATACACCTCAATCACCTTCGGATCATTTTGCACCTGGTCCATGGTGCCCTCGGTCAACACCGAACCCTGGTGCAATACGGTCACCTTGCGGGCAATGGAACGTACAAATTTCATATCGTGTTCCACCACAATTACCGAATGGTCACCCGCGAGAGACACCAGCAACTCGGCGGTTTTTTCTGTCTCTTCACCGGTCATGCCGGCGACGGGTTCGTCAACCAATAACACGCGCGGATTTTGCATCAACAACATACCGATTTCGAGCCACTGCTTTTGACCGTGGGATAACGCACCGGCATTGCGATGGCGCAAATCCGCCAGACCAGTTTGTACCAATACTTCGTCAATACGATAACGCTGATTGCTGTTAAGTGATTGGGTTAAGGTCCACCAAACGCGTTTATCCGCTGCGGTGGCCAGTTCCAGATTTTCATAAACTGTCAGGGCTTCAAAGATTGTCGGCTTCTGAAATTTACGCCCGATACCGCCGCGCGCTATCTGGTGTTCAGACAATTCGAGTAAATTAATTTGCTGACCAAAATAAACGCTGCCGCTGTCCGGTTTGGTTTTACCGGTAATCACATCCATCATGGTGGTTTTACCGGCACCGTTAGGACCAATGATGCAACGCAATTCGCCTTCATCCACATACAGGTTGAGGTTATTCAGCGCGCGAAAGCCATCGAAGCTGACGGTAACGCCTTCCACATACAAAATCGGCCCATGGGTGGTATCCAGCGGTGCACCGAAGTTGGGGTCGCTTTGTCCAAGGGTACGGCGCGCCTGGTTAAAAATATTCATCAGTGCGTCTCCTCCGCCGGGTTAAGTGTCGGTGCCTTGGGTGTGTCATTGGGTGGCGTTTTATCGTTGCGTTTAAACCGCGCAACCAACCCGACTAAACCTTTAGGCAATACCAACGTGACCAACACAAATAACGAGCCCAGCACAAACAACCAGGCTTCCGGCGACCAGGAGGTGAAAATAGTCTTGCCATAATTGACGGCAAAGGCACCGACAATCGCGCCGAACAAGGTGCCGCGTCCGCCGGTCGCCACCCACACGACCAACTCAATGGAATTCAACGGTGCAAATTCGCCGGGATTGATGATGCCGACTTGCGGAACATAAAGTGCGCCGGCAATACCCGCCAATACCGACGAAAACACAAATAGCCAAAGCTTGTAGGACTCCACCTTATAGCCGCAAAAACGAGTGCGACTTTCTGCATCGCGGATCGATACGATAATCCGGCCCATACGCGAGGTCACAATATAACGGCAGGCAAGGTAAGCGAGGATTAACATCAGTGCAGACATTACAAATTAACTCACCCGTGTGCCGCTGGCGGTGATGGAAAAACCAAGAATATCTTTAAAATCCGTCAAGCCGTTGTTGCCGCCAAAGCCCATCTCGTTGCGGAAGAAAGCGAGCATCAATGCATAGGTCAGAGCTTGCGTAATAATCGCAAAATACACGCCGGTCACACGGGAGCGAAATGCGAGCCAGCCGAACACCAGTGCGAGCAATCCTGGAATGACCAGCACCATCAGCATCGCGAACCAGAACATATCAAAACCCTGCCAATACCAGGGCAGTCCATCCCAGTTTAAAAACACCATAAAGTCTGGCAATTCGGGATTACCATATTGGCCCCGGTCGCCGATCTGCCGCATCAAATACATGCCCATGGCGTAGCCGCCCAAGGCAAAGAAAACGCCATGCCCCAGCGATAAGATACCGGCGTATCCCCAAATTAAATCTACCGACAGCGCCAGCAGTGCATAACAGAGAAATTTACCGAGAAGGGTGACACTGTAGGTGGAAACATGAAACACTGAGCTTTGCGGCACTGCCAAATTCAGGATTGGCACAACGACGGCGGTTAGCGCTATCAGCCCCAACACAATCATGCCGCCGCGATCGCTGAGTAATAAACGTTGAGTCAACATAAATCCGTTCTCAATTTTGATAAGCGTTTCGTCGGTTCTGTATTGTCAACAGAAGCATTTAATCTGCCGCTGCGCGACCTTTTTGCGGGAATAATCCCTTGGGTTTTTTCTGAATGAACAAGATGAGTAACACCAGCACCAAGACTTTGGCCAATACCGCACCGGCATAGGGTTCCAAAAATTTGTTGATAATGCCGAGCCCCATAGCGCCGACCAGCGTCCCCCACAAGTTACCCACACCACCAAACACCACCACCATAAATGAATCGATGATATAAGCCTGACCCAGATTGGGTCCGACGTTGGTCAGTTGCGATAAGGCAACGCCGGCGATGCCCGCAATACCGGAACCCAAACCAAAGGTCAAAGCATCTACCCAATTGGCTCGCACACCTACCGCGCGCGCCATCGAACGATTCTGCGAAACAGCACGGACTTTTAAACCAAGAGAGGTTTTTTTGAGGATCATCATCAACACAAAAAACACCACGAGACCGAAGATCAAAATGTAAAAGCGGTTGTAGGTAATGGATAACACCGGATTAATTTCCATCGAGCCACTCATCCAGTCCGGCAGACTCACGGCACGGTTCAGTGGCGAAAAAATACTGCGTGCTGCCTGTTGCAAAATCAAACTGATACCGAAGGTAGCAAGCAAGGTTTCCAGCGGGCGGCCGTATAAAAAACGGATCACGCCACGCTCAATGGCAATGCCCACCAGACCGGCTACCACAAACGCTGCCGGCACGGCGATTAATAAACTATAGGTAATCTGGTTGGGGAAAATCTGTTGCACTACCCAGGTGGTATAGGCCCCGATCATCATCAGCTCTCCGTGGGCCATGTTGATGACGCCCATCACACCAAAAGTAATAGCCAAGCCGATGGCCGATAACAACAACACCGAGCCCAGGCTTAAACCAAAAAAAACATTCTCACCGAAACGGTACACCGCAATGCGATCTTCAATCGCGTTAAGTGCTTGTTGTGCTTTATTGCGTACTTCTTTGTTGTCATCACTAGCGGCGAGTGTCGTGAGTGTGGTACGCACTTCCTGTTCGAGCGAACCGCTAAACAAGGCAATCGCATCCAACCGTGCGTTGGGATCCTCGCTTTCAACATTAAAGAGCGCGATAGCGATAGTAATAGCATCGCGCACTTTCGTATTAGGTTCGGTGGATTGGCGGGTTTTCAGTAATTCAATACTGTCGTTATCAACACCATCGCTGATCAATTGTTTGACAGCGTTAAGGCGTACATCGGGCTGCGCGTGGTTGATATTGATGGCGGCCAGCAGCGTGCGCAATTGACCGCGCATGCGATTGTTGATCGGGATACGCTTTAATTTTTTAGCTGTATCGGCGGCGAGTAGGTCGCCTGAAAGCGCATCGATAAATTTATCGTTACCGGTATCGATCGCCACTGTGGGAGGATTGCCCCGGTCTGCATATAAATTACCTTGCTGCAGCGCTTCAATGATAGACGGCGCGCGTTCATCATTCACCGTCGCCAGCGCTTTGATGGTCTGGCCACGTTTGGATAAGCTTCCCTTGGGCAACTCCTGCACCAAGGTTTCAAATTCAGTCGCCGCGGTGTATGTGGCTTCACCGGACTCAGCGTCAGTCTGTGCCATGGCGCTGTGAGCCAGGCTGGTCAGCAGGCATAGCCCCAGCACACTTTTCAACAGCCACTGTAGGTTAGGCATAGCGCATTTCTCTTTCGATTAAGTCTGGCCTTTGCAACCGGCCGGATTTTTGATGCGTTTTTTGCAGAGCAAACCTTGATGCGATTTACCCTGCAAAAGAAGGATCGGGTTGGGTGTTATGACCACAACGGTAATAACACCCCATGACCCATGACGACGCGAACTTATTGCACCGCAGCACCCAAACACTTTTTGGTTTTGGTGTTGTAGTTACCGCACTTCAATTTAACCCAGTCAGAGGTTAAGTCTTTGCTGCCGTCGAGGTAGTCAGACCAGGCATCACCGGGAACCAGACCTTCGGTTTCCCACACGGTGAGGAATTGACCGTCTTCCTGGATTTCACCAATCAACACCGGCTTGGTGATGTGGTGATTCGGCAGCATCTTGCTGGTGCCACCGGTCAGGTTGGGCACTTCAACACCGACAATTGCGTCGATCACTTTATCTGTGTCAGTGGACTTGGCTTTCTCAACCGCTTTCACCCACATATTGAAACCAATGTAATGTGCTTCCATCGGATCGTTGGTTACGCGCTTCGGATTTTTAATGAAGCTTTTCCATTGCTTGATAAATGCATCGTTTGCGTCATTTTCCACGCTCATGAAATAGTTCCAGGCAGCCAGGTGGCCAACCAGTGGTTTGGTGTCGATGCCGGAGAGCTCTTCTTCACCGACCGAGAAAGCGACCACAGGAATATCTTCAGCGGAAATTTTCTGGTTACCCAGTTCGCGATAGAAAGGTACGTTAGCGTCGCCATTGATGGTGGACACCACAGCGGTTTTCTTGCCGGCTGAACCGAAGCGCTTGATATCAGCAACAATGTTCTGCCAATCGGAGTGACCGAAGGGTGTGTAGTTGATCATGATGTCTTCATCTTTCACGCCTTTGGATTTCAAATAGGCTTCCAGAATTTTGTTGGTGGTGCGTGGGTAAACGTAGTCGGTACCGGCCAACACCCAACGTTTGACCTCAATGTCATTCATCAGATAATCAACCGCAGGAATGGCTTGCTGGTTTGGTGCCGCGCCGGTATAGAACACGTTACGTGAAGATTCTTCACCTTCATATTGCACCGGGTAGAACAAAATGCCGTTCAGTTCTTCTACCACGGGTAATACGGATTTGCGTGATACTGAGGTCCAGCAACCGAAGATCGCGTCGACTTTTTCTTTTTCCAGTAACTCGCGGGTTTTTTCAGCGAACAATGGCCAGTTGGATGCCGGGTCTACGACCACCGCTTCCAGTTTCTTGCCGAGCAAACCGCCTTTTTTGTTCTGCTCCTCGATCAGCATCAGCATGGTGTCTTTCAGAGTGGTTTCCGAAATTGCCATAGTGCCAGACAATGAATGCAATACACCGATTTTAATGGTGTCCGCTGCGTGCGCTGTCAGCGCGGTTACCGCCATGCCGCAGGCAATACCTAGTGCCCCGACGTGCTTCACTATTTTTTTCAGTTTCATGGGTCAAACTCCGTTGTGTCTGTTGTGGGTTAAAAACAACCATAAGCGTCTGGGAACGCAGGGTGACTCCTTGTTGGTGCTTGTGTCTTTGTTAGATCAGCGTTGAAATTTCCTCTTGAACTTTCACACTACTGACGTTTTTATTGACGACTGCTTTTTAACGGACAAATTTAATCATCGGGTTTGTCGGATTACGCTGCGCTAATCCGACCTACTTCTATGTGTAGGTCGAATTAAGTGTGCGCAGCACGCCGTAATCCGACATTTTTTACACATCAGGCGTCTGCTGCTGCGCCTCATAAAGCATATGCAAGGTAATTCTCCGGACTTCCGCCTTGCTCGCTTCAATATGCGTCTTCAACAACAACTGCACATCTTCACTGCGCCGTTCAATGATGGTGCGCAGAATCTTTGCATGTTCTTCATAAGTGGCTTCAATGCGAAAGCGCTTGGTAAAATCAATGCGCCGCACAATACGCAAACGTTCGGTCAGGTCATGATGAATGCGCGCCATCTCCAGATTGCCGGTGGCTTCTACCAACTGTTCATGAAAACGCTCATCCAATGCGCACACGGTGGGACCATCTTCCAGGCGATCCGCCGGACCTACCAGCCAAATGCGTTTTAAATCTTCCAGGTTTGGTGCCGGTTCCATCTCGCACAAACGCTTGACCGCTGCCATCTCCAACACAATGCGCACGTCATAAAGCTGTTCGAACTGGCGAAAATCAAACGGTCTTACTTGCCAGCCGCTGCGAAACGAGACCTCAACAAAGCCTTCGCGCTGCAACCGTGTCAATGCTTCGCGCACCGGCGTGCGGCTGGCGGTCATGCGCTCGGCCATCTCGTTTTCGCTGAAGCGGTCGCCGGGCAACAGGCGAAAGTTAAAAATATCCTGTTTGATTTGTTGATAAATTCGCTCCGTCAAATTTTGCCGTGGCTCGCTGGGTGTCTTGTCGTTCTTGATCAATTTCATATCTCTATCGACGTCACGAAACGTTTGCATAAATCGGATTACCTCGCTCGTTGCACTTGCGCCTTATTCGACCTACTTGGCTTCATGCGCCGCATTTTCGTAGGTCGGATTAGCGGTTAGGTGTAATCCGACATGGATTTCTATTAGGAGCTGGTTGTCGGATTACGCTGCGCTAATCCGACCTACGAGTCACTCCTCTAAAACTAGTAACAAATCCCCGGCATTGACTTGCTTGCCGGGCTCGCAATGAATCGCGCTGACTTTTGCATTGCGGTCGGCGTAGATGGAGAACTCCATCTTCATGGCTTCTACAATCAGCAAGGGCTGGTCCGGTTCAACCAACTGGCCCGGTTCGACCAATAATTTCCAGATGTTGCCGCTGATATCAGCGGTGATCGCATGGCCGTCGACTTCAATAGGGCCGCTGCTGATTTTCACTTGCAATGCTGCATCCACTTGTGCGGCTTCATCTGCTTGCCACAGCGCGACTTCTTTGGTGAAGGCTTCTTGCTGCTTGGCTTTAAATGCAGCGATGCTGTCGACGTTGTCTTCCAGAAATTGTTCGTGCTCGGCCAAACTGAAATCTTCTTCTTCGATCCGGATGGCAAGGCGACCCTCGCGGAAAGCTTCTCGTTGTGCAGTGAGTTCTTCTTCAGTTACTTCGTAATACCGCACGCGATCAAAGAATTTCAGTAACCAGGGTTCACCGTTTTCAAACACCGAGTTTTTTAGAAATTTATTCCAGATTGGCAGCGTGCGGCCCACCAGCTGATAACCGCCGGGGGAATCCATGCCGTAGATACACATGTAAACACCACCGATGCCGACGGTGCCTTCGGCGGTATAGGTACGAGCAGGATTGTATTTTGAAGTCAACAATCGGTGACGCGGATCGACCGGCACCGCGCAGGGCGCACCGAGATACACATCACCCAGGCCCAATACCATATAACTGGTCTCGAACAGAATCTGGCGCACTTGCTCAACGCTATCGAGGCCGTTGATACGCCGCATAAACTCGGTGTTGCTCGGTAACCACGGCGCTTTGTCGCGCACGGATTGGCGATAACGTGCAACCGCTTCCAGCGTGGCGGAATCTTCGAAGGCCATAGGCAAATACACCACGCGGCTCGGCACAGTCATGGTGTCGACATCGGGCAGGATGGCTTCAATTTTTAATAGGGCCGCTATCAGATCACGTTGGTGAATAACGCGGCTGTCGTAATTGATTTGCAGCGAGCGCACACCCGGCGACAATTCAATCACGCCGTTAATGGGCGAGGTCTTTAAGGCTTCCATCAGCGCGTGCACGCGAAAACGTAACCGCAAGTCGAGGATGTTGGGGCCGTACTCCAGCAGAATATATTTATCACCTGCTTGACGATAAGCCACAGCGGGGCGACTGCCTTCTTCTGGTAACGCCGCGAGGATGCAGTGAGATAAATTGTGTTTCGGTTCGGTAATAGGCGTGTGGTGGATATCCGGTTGCACCGCCAGTGTGTCAATGGCTTGATCGGTAGCCAATTCCAGTGCTAACGCCGTATCAAAACTTAAACGTTTAAAACGAATTTTATCGCCGGGTTTTACCTGGCCAACTTTCCATAATTCCGCTTTAACGATTGTCACCGGGCAAACAAAGCCGCCGAGGCTGGGGCCGTCTTTGGTTAAAATCACTGGCATATCGCCGGTAAAATTAATCGAGCCCACCGCGTATTCGGTATCGTGAATATTGGAGGGATGCAAACCGGCTTCGCCGCCGTCGCTGCGCGTCCAGGTGGGTTTGGGTCCATTCAAACGAATGCCTAACCGGTTGGAGTTGTAGTGCACTTCCCACGCTGTGCTGAAAAACATATCGATAGCATCGTTAGTAAAAAAGTCAGGCGCGCCGTGGGGGCCGTAAAGCACGCCGATTTCCCATTCATTCGGATACTCCGGAATTAAACCTGCCGGGGCGACGCCAGGTTCATAGACCGGAGCCGGTGTTGTGCAGGCTGCAATCTTTGGGTTGCTGATGGGCAACATGTCGGTCGCGCGCAAAGTGCGGCCCGCGTGGCCACCGAATTGTCCCAGTGCAAAGGTCGAACGGCTGCCGAGGTACACCGGCACATCAAAACCGTTGCGCACGGCGAGGTACGCGCGGCAGCCCTTTTCGGCTTTACCCACCTCCAGCACCTGTCCGGCTTTTACAGCAATGGGTGACCAGAATTGAATCAGTTCGCCATCAAGTTTTGCGGGTGATGTTGCGCCGGTCAGCGCGATTACCGTGTCGGAGTGGAAACGCAACTTTGGGCCAATGATGGTGAATTCCAAACCGGCTGCACTTTCATGGTTACCGACAATGCGGTTGGCCAAACGAAAAGCGTAATCATCCATGGGGCCTGACGGCGGTACGCCGATGCTCCAGTAACCGCTGCGGCCGGGATAATCCTGCACACTGGTGTAGGTGCCGGGTTGCAGCACTTCAACCACGGGTGCGCGATACACAAAACTGGCGAGTTTATTGGTGGCTACATCGCCTTTGGCAAAAAATTCTGAGCCGACAATCTGGCGCAAGTAATCCAGATTGGTAGCGATGCCACATACGCGGGTTTCATTTAATGCAGCGATCATTTTTTCAATGGCATCAGCGCGGTCACTGCCGTACACGATAATCTTGGCGATCATCGGATCGTAGTAGGGCGATACTTCAGTGCCGGTGGCAACCCAGGTATCAATGCGCGCGTTTTCGGAAAAATGCACATCGGTTAGCACACCGGGTGACGGTTGGAAATCACGCACCGGATCTTCCGCATAAAAGCGCACTTCGATAGCCGCGCCTTTTGGTGTGATATCAATATCAAGGTTCGGTGCTTCATCGGCAGCGGTGAGGATCATCCACTCGACCAGATCAACGCCGGTGCAGGCTTCGGTGATCGGGTGCTCAACCTGCAAGCGGGTGTTCACTTCGAGAAAATAAAACGCATCGCGTGCGGCATCGTAGATATATTCCACCGTGCCGGCAGAACGATAGTTAACGGCTTCACCTAAACTCTTCGAGGCCGCTAATAATTTTTCGCGCGTGGCTGCTGGCAAGTTGGGTGCGGGTGTTTCTTCCACCACCTTCTGGTTGCGCCGTTGCAATGAGCAATCGCGTTCGCCTAATGCCAACACATTGCCTTTGCCATCACCAAAGATTTGCACTTCCACGTGACGGGCGTTATTGACAAAGCGTTCAAGAAAAACGCCGCTGTCGCTAAAGAAATTTTGCCCGAGGCGTTTCACGGTTTCGTAGGCTTCAGTCAGCGCGGCTTCATCATTGCAGCGCGTCAAGCCGATACCACCGCCACCGGCGGTACTTTTCAGCATCACGGGATAGCCCAGCTTGGCTGCGGCGTGAACGGCTTCTTCAACTGAACCTAATAAGCCAGTGCCGGGTGTCAATGGTACGCCAGCTTTCTCGGCGATTTCGCGAGAGGTATGTTTCAAACCAAATTCGCGGATCTGTTGCGGTGTCGGGCCGCAAAAGGCGATGCCGGCGGCTTCGCATTGTTCACAGAATTTAGCGTTTTCCGATAAAAAGCCGTAGCCGGGAATAATTGCCTGTGCGCCGGTTTCTTTTGCGGCGGCGAGGATGCGGTCAACCTGCAAGTAACTTTCAGCGGCGGTGTTACCGCCGAGGCACACGGCCATATCGCAGGCGGATACGTGCGCGCTGTTGCGATCCGCATCGGAATAAACGGCAACCGATTTCACGCCCATTTTTTTCAGCGTTTTGGCGATACGCACGGCGATCTCGCCACGGTTTGCAATCAGGACTGTATGAAACATCTTGGTTCTCCGATGCGTGTTTAGTTGTGTTTTTTGTTCAGGTTTTGTTGTCGGATTACGGCGCTGTCGCGCCTAATCCGACCTACGTTCGCGCACGTTTTGTAGGTCGATTAGCCGACGGCGTAATCCGTCATCACTCCGTCAACGACTTGATGTAAGCCCGCCATCCACCCAAATGCGTAATATCTTTTGCGCCCTCTACCGCCGCACCTTCACAAATAAAACCTTTCACCTCGCGCCCGTCTTTTAATGTCAAGGTGCCGATACCCAAAGGAGCGGGAATTAACGCAACAAAACTGCCGAAGTGGTGCATCGGCACATCCCATAACTCCACAATAATTTCCGCTCCTTTATCGTGGGTGCGAATCAAGCCGGGTTTGGGTGGTGTGGTATTGGGTAAAGCGAAGAGGCGATAACAATCGGCGGTAACGGTGCTTTCCACAAAGCGCGCTTTGCGTTCTATTAATTGTGTATTCAATGGCATGCCGGTGAGATGCGCACCGACAACAGCAAGCCGTATATAACCGGCGGGAACTTGCGAATTTATTTCTGTCTTTGGTGCAACACGGCGCGTAGCGCCTAATGTCCAGGACGAGGCTTTCGCCCAACGTTTACCAAATTCCGCCAGCGCGGCGTCTTGCCAAGCCGGTGCAATCAAGGTGATGCCGAAGGGCAAACCGTCGTTGCGCATGCCGGCGGGTAAGGCGAGTGCAGAACAATCCGCAAGATTGACAAAGTTGGTCCAGGTACCCAATTGGCTGTTGACGATCACCGGGTCAGCCTCGACCTCGGCAAGGGTTGGCAAGCGCGGCGCGGTGGGAACCAGCAAGGCATCTACGGAGGCCATTTGTGTTTGAATTGCACGCGCTAAATCCGCGCGGCAATACTCGGCTTTGTACGCATCCGTTGCGGTGAAATTTACCGCTTGTTTGATAATGCCGTGCACGACGGGATTCATGTGTTCGGCATGATCGAGCATAAATTCCGCGATAGCCGCATGACGTTCCGCTACCCAAGGGCCGCCGTAAAGCAGCTGCGCCAGGGTTTGCATGGGCGTGAAATCAATGGGAATTAATTCAGCACCTAATTCGATAAATTGTGCGAGGGTTTTATGCCAGGCGAACTCAGATTCGCTATCGCCAAACCACACCAGTTCGGCGGGAATTCCGAAGCGCGGCTTGCTTGCAAAAAAAGTTGCTGCTGTGGGTGCGCTGCGTGAATAACCATCGGTAGGATCAAAGCCTTCCATCACACGCGCAACTTGCTCGGCGTCATCCACCGTCAATGAAAAAATCGATACACAATCCAGGCTGCGACACGCCGGCACTACGCCCGCCGTACTGAAGCGACCTTTGGTAGGCTTCAAGCCGACAATATTATTGAATCCGGCGGGCACGCGACCGGAACCTGCGGTATCCGTGCCGAGACTGAAAGGAAATAAACCGGAGGCTACCGCCACCGCCGAGCCGGAGCTGGAACCGCCGGACACGTAATCGGGATTAAACGTGTTTGGCACTGCGCCGTAGGGTGAGCGTGTACCGACAAGTCCGGTAGCGAATTGATCGAGGTTGGTTTTGGCCAACACAATGGCACCGGCAGCGCGTAGTTTGGCCACGCTGGTGGCATGGGTATTGGCGATGTAAGTAAACGCAGGACAAGCGGCGGTGGTGGGAATACCGGCAACATCGATATTGTCTTTCACCACAAAAGGTACGCCGTATAACGGCAATTTCAGTGCATCGGCACCGGCAGCATCGAGTTGATCGAGTTGGGCCTCCAGCTCGGAGGCAGACAAAATATAAATCCAGGCGGGGTCATCCGACCGTAAAGCCTGGCGCAACGTCTGCAGCGCAATGCGCGGGTTCAATGCTTGATTGCGGTAGGCGCTCAGCCACTCGCCAATGGTCCAACCCAATTGGTCACTCATTATTGTTCCTGCCACTCATGCACAGGGCGGATGCCCCATTGAAATACCGTCTTGTATGCAAGATGGTATTCAGCAGAAACTGTGCCAAGGGACGATTGACCAGTTTGGTTTGCGCTTCGTTTCCAGAAAAGTTTTGCTAAATCAATACGTTAAATGACGGAGAGAAGTGCGGTTGGGTGGGCTTTTGTGCGAATTGCGGTGCGAATTTTTGCGCTGCATTTGTGCATCGAGACCATTTTTTTGGGCCAGCTTGGTGCAATGTCTTGTTGCTAAATCTTCTATATACTCGCGAAAACACTGGAAACCCTAAGGACATCTTATGACCATGAACTGGCACCAACTCCTCTGCGCCGAGCGGCTTGGCCATCGGCCGGTTAAGGATGAAGAGGGACGTTCGCCGTTTCATTCGGATCACGACAAGATTATTTTTTCCGGTGCCTTCCGGCGGCTGGCGCGCAAGACGCAGGTGCATCCGCTGGCCACTAATGATCACATCCACAATCGCATGACGCACAGCCTCGAAGTGGCTTGTGTGGGGCGCACCCTGGGCATTCGTGTCGGTGCGGCATTAAAAGCGGCCGGTGATTTGCCAGCGCATATTGTGCCGACGGATATCGGCGATATTGTGCAGGCGAGTTGTCTGGCGCATGACATTGGCAACCCGCCTTTTGGTCACACCGGTGAAGAAGCGATTCGCAACTGGTTTCAAAAAGAAGGCGCATCCTATCTGGAACAGCTTACGCCAGCGGAGCAAACGGATATCCGTGTGTTTGAAGGTAATGCCCAAGGCTTGCGCGTGTTGACCACCTCCGAGTATTACCAGTATCAGGAAGGTATGCGGCTTACCTACGCCACGCTTGCGTCTTCTATTAAGTATCCCTGGTGTTCCGAAGCTACCGTTAACCAGCAGCGTCCCAAGCACAACAAGTACGGCATTTTTCAAACAGAGTTAACGTACTTTCACGAGATCGCCCACAAGACCGGCCTGATTCAAACAGGTGAGGATTGGTATTGTCGTCATCCATTGGTGTATTTAATGGAAGCGGCCGACGATTTTTGTTACGGCATTATTGATCTGGAAGATGGGCTGGAGATGGGCATCATCAGTTGGGATGAGATTTACGGCATCCTGCGTAACGTGATCGATCCTGCGCAAATTTCGGAACTGGAAAAAACCCTGAACAAAGTCAGCGATGGTCGCAAGCCCGCAATCTTGCGCGGCAAGGCGATTGATGCCTTTATCAATGCCGGCACCCAGGCATTTTTCAATCACCAGAAAGATTTTCTGAACGGTACGGTTGATGGTGATTTGATTTCACTGTGCGATAAAAATGTGATGGAGGCAGTGCAAGCAGCAAAAGATCTCGCCAAACGCAAGATCTTTAACCATTCCAAACGCGTGGAACTCGAGATCGGAGCCTATGCCACCATTGCCACGCTACTGAGTACGATTTGCAGCGCGGTGGACGCCTTTCTCCGCGATCCCCAGCAGATGACCTATAAAGACAGCCGTGTGATGTCGCTCATCGGCGATAACAATTTTCATCCCCAGGTGCTGCACAAACAAGGCAATTATCGCTATCTCGCCATCATGGCCGTGATTGATTACATCAGCGGCATGACGGATAACTACGCCACTAATCTGGCCAAGCAGTTCAATGGTATGGGCGAATCCCGCTACTGATATTGCCCTCGCCAGGGTGATCCGGGTGGCGAATTTTTGACTTATTCTTCATTTGTGGCACGAGCTTGGCTGCAGGCGTCAAACAACCTCTTTTACTTGGCTGCGTTTTATGTTTTGATTTCCCGTCTTCTGCACCGGCCTGCTTCCGCATAATCCGCCGGACGATCTCATCCGATGTCGCTGTGAATGGCTTCCGGATTGGCTGTGCTGACTCGGGCAACTCTCTCCAATAACATCAATGATCAGCGTCTTTTAGTCTGAAAGGAATGTAAGCTCATGAATTTTCTGGATAAATACCCCAGTTCGCCAACCTCGGCACGGCGCTGGCTTTCCCTTGGTTGCGGTGCTGTGTTCATGACCGCTGCTGCCAATGTGCTGGCCGACCCACCAACGGCCGTTAGCGATAGTCGCACCATCCCGGTCAACAGCAATATTACGCTCAACGTCCTCGCTAACGATTTTGATGCAGATGGTGACCCGATCGTGGTCGTCAGTGTAGACGCCTCCAACAACGCCTCCATCACACTGAACCCTGACGGCAGTATTTTTTATTCTCCCAATCGCGGCTTCCAGGGCACAGATACTTTTACCTACACCATCCAGGAAGAAACCGAAGAGGCACAGACCGCTGTCGGCACGGTGACCATTAATGTGGTGGAAGGCAGCTACGTTGAAGTCTCGGAAG
>CAMPIG010000041.1 GCA_946886255.1 uncultured Cellvibrio sp.
AAGTGATACACCGTGCGCGCCGCGAATTCATAGGCTTCCACCAGGGTATAAGTCGGGCTCTTCACTGCGCCGGTATGGCCGAATGCTCGCAGAACGCCGCGCGACAAGGTCGTCTTGCCCGCCCCCAGATCGCCCACCAGAAATACGGTAGCCGCGCCAGGCTCAGCGGCGAAGACATGCCCCAACTGCTCACCCAGGGCAACCATGTCGGTTTCGTTATCGATGTACCAGGTTTTGTTGATAGATTCGTTCACGCCGGGGTTTGCCTCATCACGTCGGCAGAGCATTATTAATCGCTGAGCAGTTGGCACAGGTAGGGAATCAAATCCGTCGCCAGCAAACTGCGCTGCCCGACCTCATCCGCCGCCAGGTCTGCCGCCGTAGCATGTAGGCTAGCGCCTAAACGCGCGGCGCCCGCTACCGTCATTCCCTGGGCTATCAAGCCGCCGAGGATGCCGCTCAGCACATCCCCCATGCCACCAGTGGCCATGCCGGGATTGCCGGCTGTTACCACGCCGACACTGCCCATCTCTACCGCGACCAGACTGCCGGCGCCTTTGAGGATTACGGCACCGCCGTAACGTGTTTGTATCGCATCGACGGCGGCAAAACGATCCTGCTGGATATCAGCGGTATTCATACCTAATAGGCGTGCCGCTTCGCCGGGATGGGGTGTGAGCAACCAGCTATCGCGACGGGTATTTTCCGGCACTACCCGGCCAGCGGCGAGGATGTTCAGCGCATCAGCGTCCAATACCAGCGGCAAACCACTTTTCACTGCTTGCTGTAACATTTGCTCGGACCAGGGAGAGCGCCCCAGTCCGGGTCCGACAACCAATACGGTGGGGCGTGCCAACCAGGGTTCCAGTTCTTGCCCGGACACCACGCCACAGGCCATAACCTCGGGGCGGCGCGCCAGAATGGCGGGGATATGCTCCGGGCGGGTGGCGATACTGACCAAGCCCGCACCCGTGCGCGCGGCGGCTTCTACAGCCATCAACGCGGCACCGCCGTAACCCGTGTCACCGCCGATGACCATGACATGGCCAAAGTCACCTTTATGTGCATCCGCCGCGCGGGGGGCGAGAGTATTTAATAAAGCGGTTAATTCCAGACGCTCTGCTGATCCGACTTGAGCTTGCAGAACATCCGTCGACACGGCGAGCGCAGCCAGTATCACCTTGCCGCATAACGCCGGACCTCGCCCGGTCAGCAGGCCGCGCTTGGTGCCGATAAAAGTTATCGTCACATCCGCTTTGACGGCACAACCATCCACTGCACCGGTATCCGCATTCAGCCCGGAGGGAAGATCCACCGCTATTACCGGCAGGCCACAGCTATTGATCTGGTCGATCGCTTGTACAAAAGGCGCACGTATAGCACCGTCCAGGCCGATGCCCAAAAGCGCATCGATCACAATGCCCTCTGAGGGAACAGCAGCTTGTTCAAACGGTGTAACGGCAACGCCTTCCTGGCAGGCAAAGTCGTAAGCCAGGCGGGCATCACCAGTCAGCCTTTCGAGAGCACCGACCTGGATTACCTGCACCGGCAAACGCCGCTGGGCTGCCAGGGCCGCCACTACATAACCATCACCGGCATTATTGCCGGCACCGCAATACACGGTGATCAAATTCACCTCGGGATAAGTCTGCTGCAACACATCGAACACCGCCCGGCCCGCGCGCTTCATCAACTGGATACCGGGCGTGCCGGCAGCAATGGCGGCCTGATCCAGTGCGCGGACCTCGGCAGCGCTGTAGAGCGTCGAAGGAAAAGGCATCTTATCGAGGGTGGTTAATATCATGGGGAATCTCGGTACGTAAGCGGCGGGTCGTTTCCGAAAAACCGATTCGCCGGGGAAAAAGTGGGCGGATTATACGCAACTTGGCACCCACTCTGGAAATCTCAGAAGTACGCCGATTCGCTCACCACCAAATATTCGCAATGCGGCCATCCATTCACTATATTCACAGCGTGTTATTTGCCTTCCAGCAGCGAGTGTTATGCCCACGACCTTCAATCTCCAAGACCTGCTCAAGGGTGATGCAGCGCAACTGTCATCACTGTTCGATACAGCAGCCCTTACCCTACCGCAGGCGTCTGGATTGACGCTGTGCAGCGATCTGTCCCACGCCATCGCTCTGATCCAGCCAGTGGTAAATCCTGGCGAGTCGCTGGCCAAACAATTACCGCCACTGCTCGCTACCCACCAGCTCACTCTTGCACCTGCCTTATTGTTGCGAGTGATGGTGGCCGACAAATTGATACACACCCTATTCAGCGGTATGGATCAGAAGCTGCAACAGGAACTGAATAAGATGACCGTGCCGCTGGTCCTTGCCATCGCACAGGACGACACGGTCTACAGCAAGGCGCAGCATCCCTTGCGTCAACTTCTGAACGAAGCCTGCCAACAGGGTTACACCTGGTATCCGCGCGATGCCAAACCCCACCAACAGTTTTTGGAAAAGTGCCAGCAGTTGGTCGAGGCGGTTCGACAAAATATCACCGAACCGGCGCTACTCATCGCTATAAAACAGTTTCGCCAGTGGACCGATACCGAAGACAAACGCGCGCGCATGCTGGAAACGCGCTTATGTGAAACCGAAGTCGCCCATCTGCGGTTGCTAGCCGCCGAATGCCAGGTGCTGGACCTGCTCAATCAATCGCTGGCCGGGAGGGCCCTACCCACCGCATTGGTTGAACAACTGCCGATCCTGAAAAGCACGCTGCAACATTGCCTGATTAATGACACAGCACAGGCGCCTTTCTGGAAAGCCTGGCAACGCAATCTGCCGGTCCTCGGCACGGTTTTTTGTACCGGAGACGATGTGGATGAGCAACAACTCTACCGCGACATTCCCCAGCTGCTGAGCGAACTGGAACGCAATCTGCATCAGCAACGCGACACCGGCGACCACTATCAGGATTTTGTCGATAACCTCAGCCAACACCTGATGCAGGCGATTCAGAAGAAGCCGCTGGAATGCAGCACCGTCGGCGCCTTTGCTTACCCGGAAGGCTATACCGACAATCACACGCGCGTGACCAGTGCCGTTTTGCAACAAGCGCAGACGATTGAAACGGGCGACTGGATTGTGTTGTACGGTGAGGATGGCCAACCATTGCGTTGCAAGCTGGCATTAAAGCTGCCGGATGTGGATCAACTCTTGTTTGTGGATCGTTCCGGGCGCAAAGTGACGACCAAAAACCTGAAAGATTTTTCGTTGTGTTTATCAACCGGCGTTGCACACAAACTGAAACCTGTCGCAGTGGATGACGTCATCCTCAGCGCACTGAAACAACTGATTGCCCTGGGCGATAAACACGCTGAGCAATACCGCCAGGAAGCCGAGCACCAGCAAGCACAGGCAGCGGCGGAAAAACAGGCGGCGGCAGAAAAAGCCTTGGCCGAAGCACGCAAGCTGGCAGCAGAAAAACATCAGCGCACACTCGCGGAACAGGCGATGACGACGCAACGTCAGGTGCAAGAGAAAGCCGCGCGCGCCGCCGAGCAGTTAGCGCGCGAACAAGCAGCCACGGAGCTGGTTAACACCTTGAACGTCGGCGCCTGGGTTGAAATTGTTGAGCCGGATAAGCAACCTTTACGCTGCAAGTTATCGGTTATCATCAGTTCCACCGGCAAATATATTTTTGTTGATCAGGTAGGGCGCAAGGCGGCCGAACTGCAGCGCGAACAATTGTTTGATGGCATCAAGACTCAACAGATTCAGGTCATCAGCAAAGGCGATAAATTTGAAGACCAATTGGTAAAAGTTATCCGCGGATTACGCAAGGATATTTCGTAGCGGCGGGTTGATAAATGCAGCAGATGTTAAACACTCACCATAAAAATGTTACCCACACGGTGTAAGCATGAACAACAGACCGCAGAACAAACGCCAGGAATCGCGCCTGACCACGGAGGAAACCGTGTTTATCGAATTAACCTCCGCCGAACCTGGTATCGAAATACCGCCTGATATAGTCATCAGTAACAGTGTTGATCTTTCAGCCAACGGCTTGCGCGTCACCGTTGACCGGGATCTGGTGATTGGCAGTATCTTGCGCGCCTGCGTGCAATTTCGCGATGCCCCGCAACGTTATTTGTTGGTAACCGAAGTGAAGTGGTGTAGACCCCACGAACGCGCCGGAGAATTTATTGCCGGTCTAGCGTTGTTTGAATCGGAGGGAACGGATATTCAATCCTGGAAGGAACTGATTGCAGAGCGGTTTAGTGATTAGTAGGTCGAATTAGCCGCAGGCGTAATCCGCCACAAAGCTCCCCGAAAATAAGCTGTCATTCTCTGGCACAATGTGACCATCATCGACTACGCCCGCCTGACCCATGATTGATAACATCGACTTTGCGCAACTCGCCGCCGACATCAAGCTATGGGGGCGGGAGTTGGGATTTCAGCAGGTAGGCATTACTGATATCGACCTCAGCCATGAAGAGTCACGCCTGCAAGACTGGCTTGCGCAAGGCTATCACGGCACCATGGCCTGGCTAGCGGCACACGGCAACAAACGTTCACGCCCGGCCGAACTGGTGCCCGGCACGGTGCGCGTAATCTCGGTGCGTATGGATTATCTGCCCGGTGATACACAACAAATCCGTATCCTCAAAGATCCCACCAAGGCGTACATCTCCCGTTACACCCTTGGGCGCGATTATCACAAACTGATCCGCAAACGACTGGGCCAATTGGCGCAACGTATTGATGCCACGTTACCGTCGGACTTTCCCGGTAAAGGCGAGGTGCAAAACCGCGCCTTTGTCGACAGCGCACCGGTGATGGAGCGACCATTGGCAGAAAAAGCGGGGCTCGGTTGGACGGGCAAACACACGCTTATTCTTAACAGCGAAGCTGGCAGCTGGTTTTTCCTGGGCGAGATCTTTACATTTTTGCCATTACCAGTGGACCAGCCGGATCAACCCAACCGCTGCGGCGATTGCACGGCCTGCCTTAAAGTCTGCCCCACGGATGCTTTTCCGCGACCCTACGAGCTCGATGCGCGCCGCTGCATTTCCTACCTCACCATCGAAAACCCCGGCGCTATTCCGGAAGAATTTCGCGAGCCGATAGGCAACCGCGTATTCGGTTGCGATGACTGCCAGGCTATCTGCCCCTGGAATAAATACGCACAGCCAACGCAGGAGACGGCGTTTCTGCCGCGCCATGGCTTGGCGGACAGCGACCTGCTGACGCTGTTTAACTGGACCGAAAGTGAGTTCCTTACCTTTACCGAAGGCTCCGCCATCCGCCGCGTGGGTTACGAGGGCTGGTTACGCAATTTGGCGGTTGGCCTGGGTAATGCGCCCAGCGATTCGCAGATTGTCGCCGCCCTGGAGCTGAAGCGCCCACAGGTATCAGCCATGGTGCAGGAGCATATCGATTGGGCGCTCGCGCAACAGGCGCAACCACGCCGACGTCGTCGGCGTAAGATCCACGCACCAGCATTGCAGACTCAGCCAATTACTCTGCGCTGATTCGCCCCACCGAGAGAGGTAGTGGAGAAAACCGCAGGCCATTTGCGTGGCCTGCGGTAAAGACGGGGTTTAGTTGAACGTGTAGTTCAGGCTCAGGGTGTAGTTGCGCGGCGTGCCGTAGCGGTAGGAGCTGAAATACCCAACTTGTGAGTAGTATTTTTCATCCGTCACGTTGGCCGCGTTGAACTGTAGGTTCAGGTCATCGGTGATGGCATAGCGAGCCATCAGACTGACCAATGCGTAGGCGTCCTGGGTAAGCCTGTCGGCTTGGCCAACCGGGTTAATGCCCGCCGAGTAAGTCTCATTTTGCCAGTTTACACCGCCGCCCAGTGTCAAGCGCTCAAGCGCTCCACCAAATTGGTAGGAGGTAAACAACTTGATCTGCTTGGTCGCGATATCGGTTTTCAGATCGTTGCCATTAGCGTCTTCGATGGTGAATTGTGAGTAACCAGCACTGATGTTCCAACCATCGATAGGCTGGCCAATCATTTCAATCTCAACACCTTTACTTTGTGCTCCCGCTACAGGAAAGAATGCCTCGCTTTGCTCTGCTGTGCCGGTGAAGTTAGTGACCTTCTGAGCCAGGTTGTCTTGCTGGATATCAAAGTAAGCAATAGTGGTTTGCAGGCGGTCGTCCAGAAAACGACTTTTCAAACCAATCTCCGCACTTTCGCCAACCAATGGATCAAGGAAATTCCCACTCGTATCGCGATTGTTTTGCGGCTTGAAGATTTCGGTGTAACTGGCGTAGATCCGGTGGGCATCCGTCAGGTCATACAGCGCGCCCGCGTAGGGAATAAATTGATCTTTATTGCCGTAATCAACGATGCCGCTCCAGTCAAAACCGTTGCGTTCCCAGGTGGCCACACGTCCGCCCACAATAAACTTGAGCTTATCGGTGGCAGAAAGGCGAGTGGCTGCATAATAGCCGTGCTGTTCGGTTTCGCTACCTTGGGATTGGGTGCGTACGTCTGACCATTCCGGCTCATGCAGGTCGCCCCACTCGTAGAAGTTTTCCACGGGAACGCAGTCGTAACCGCCGCACAGGTTGCCGCCCAAGGGCAGTTGGGTAAAGGTTTTCGCTGACTGATCAGCATAGAGGGCACCCACTACAAAATCGTGGGTTTGGTTAAACAGGTTGAAATCACCTTTCAGCTGGATATCAAAACTGTCCTGTTTTGATTCGCCATCGCTGCGATAGCGCTGAGCGGTCAGACCAGCACCGGTCTCTTTATCCAAATAAACACATTCCCCCGTCGCCCAATTGCATGGGGTACTGACGTAAAGCAAGCGCGCTTCTGTTTCGTAGTGCAAATTGTTGTAGTTAGCGAGCAACTCCCAACCATTGGCAAACGAATGATTGATGCTGGCGAAATAATTGGTGTTGGTTGACTCCCATCGGTTCCAGTCCATTGCCGTGGTTTTGGAAACATCCCAATCGGGTCTGGTGCCATCGGAGAAGAATCCCGGTAATACGCCCCACACGGTAGATGTCGGATTATTGTTTTGGTAGCTCGCACCTACACGTAGCAGTGTTGCGTCGGTCAAATCAGCTTCCAGTACCCCGTAGAGCGTTTTTTTGTCGTCTTCATAATAATCAACGAAGGAATCGGCTTCCAGATAACGGCCTACTACACGACCACGGATATTCCCGCTTTCGTTTAAACCGGAAGACACGTCTGCTGCCAGGCTCTTTTTGCTCCAGCTACCCGTGGCGACATCCACAAAACCGGTCAATTCCTCGTTATGGGCGTGTTTGCGCACCAGGTTGATAGAAGCAGACGGATCACCGACGCCGGTCATCAAACCGGTTGCCCCGCGTACAAATTCAATACGCTCGTAGATAACGGTATCTGCCACGGTTTCACCGGAATCGCCACCCAGGCTCCAAGAGGTGGGTACGCCATCGATTTGATAGCTGTCAATCTTGAAACCGCGCGCATAAAAGTCATTGCGCACATTGTCCACTTCCGCAGATGACACCCCAACGGCGTTATTCACCGCATCCAGAATGCTGGTGATGTTCTGGTCCTGCATCCGTTCAGCGGTGAGGATCGACACCGACTGCGGCGTCTCTTGAACCGTCAGCCCCAGACCAGTCGCCGTATCGATAGTCTTGGTCTGATCGACGCTGTACTTGCCGATGACTTTCATTTCTTCGATGGAGCCTTCCTGGTGGCTTTTCTGCGATGCGGTACCGCTGGCAGCGTCCTGAGCCAGACTTAACGGCGGATAGAAACAAAGCAGTAGGGTCGCAGAAAGAGAACGTAATTGAGATTTCACGAAAGCACTCCAAAAATCGGGGTTAGATGTCAGAATTGGAGGCGCACAATAACACAAATAGCAATCATTATCATTAACACACCAATTATCATCTATTGCTGCGAGTAACGGGCAGGAGGCAGATTGATCAAGCAGGGGTAAATGCGACGGGGTTGGCTTAGGGTTACGTTCTAACGGACTGGAGGCGTTTCCCGGCAGATCGCGTCAGGATGAGTAATCAAAAAAACGAGGTGTGAGTGAAACGCCGGCGTCAGCCGGCGTTTTGTTTGAAGGTTTATACCCGATTAAAAATCATATTTCGCGGTGAATTGCAGCCGTGTCATATCGCCATCTGCGCCGGCCTCAATTTCACGATTGGCGTAGCGAAGTTCCATACCGACCATAAACTTGCTGGCCACTTGGTAGAGCAAATTCGCCGAGCCACTGTGGGTGGTTTTGGTAACCGCTGTTCCTGTGTAGTCAGTATCGTTATCCGCATCGAAGGCGGCGTAAACAAAGTTGGAACGCCAGCGCTCATTCCATAAATGCCGATAGGCCACTGCGGCACCCGTTGCCGTGATCGCTTCCAGAGATCCATCGCCAGCAAGTACGGCATCGTTTGCGGTATTCAACGCAAGGTAACGCCCGATACCGTCACCGCTGCTGAAGGTCACCCGCAGATCATCTTTGTTAGCCAACATGATTTTTGCGCTTACTGAAACGCCAAAGGCGGTTTCGGCCTCGTCGGTGACACCGGTGTCATAGGACAACTGGCGGGCCAGACCCGAGACACTCAATGAACCCCAATCGCCTTTGAAGTTATAGCGCGCCACAAAATCGGGAATGCTGCTGTCTTCCGTCACAATGCGTGCACCACCCCCAAAGGGCGTCAATGTAGTTTGTGGATTTTCAATACCGAATTGGAAATTGCCATTGGTGTACCGCACCTGCGCCTGTCGAACAAAGATAGCGCCGTCGGTATTGCCGATAAAATCCAGCGATTCAGGCAGCGAACTGACATCCATAAATGTGGACCAGGTCTGGCCGAACAACCAGCGGTCGTAGGTGAAAAATGCGTGACGAACGCTGGGAGAATAGCCGTTGGTAATTCGCTCGTCCCCACCGGCAGTGGACATCATGTCGAATTCCAGATGGCCATTAATACTTTTGCCATTATCCAATGCGGTGGTGGTATTAAAGATAAAGCGTGTTTGGCGGGCATGAGTGTCGTACTTCAAACCTTCACTCTCCCCGGATACCGGCGTCAGCGAGGGCACGTAAAAATCCCGTGCGGGGAAATCCAACTGACCATATTCCGTGTCGGTCACCATAGCGTCCAGTTTAAAAAAGCCACTGAATTTAACCTGGGTTTCACCGACGTTGAAAGTCTGTGCCGCCAGGCTCATGGGTAAAGCACAAAGCGTCAGACCATAACTCAGACCATAACAAAGTTGCGTGATGGGTTTGCGCATGTGTCGCTACTCCTTTTCTACACAATTATTGTCAGGAAAGGACTGCAAAAAAACGCCTGGATAGAACATGTAGACTAGGCCACTACACATTTTTATTAAGCATTATGCAAATGTGATTGTGCCTGGGTTCAATGATCGTTTTCTTACAGGGTTTTCCCGGTTAGGTGAAGGGACATTGCATTAGCCCAACCCGGCGCCATTTTGCAATAGCCCAAATAGCAAAAGTTTCTTACTTCTCTCTTGCTTAGATTGTGGTCTAGACTACTCTTCAATTTAAAGCAATAAATCCTTATAAGAAAAACGCCAGATGTTACCGCAAGCAACAACGGCACAGCGAAATGATGAAAAATCTGTCAGCGTGTTGCCAAAATTGCGATTAGCGCTCAAGCTCTGGCGTGCAACTTTCAGCGTCGGCTAACTAAAAACTTTTTATTAATAAAAAAAATGTACCTGCTCCATGTAAGTAGCAAAAAAATGCACCACTTGGTGCCGGAGTTAATAAAAACAAACCATGAGGATAATGATATGGCTGAAGATAACAACGAAAGCGTTTCGCGCGAGGCAATCGCAAAAGCTTATTGGCGAGCGAACCTGCGCCTGATCGTCGGCTGTCTGGTTGTATGGGCTTTAGTGTCGTATGGGTTTGGTCTTGCCCTCCGTCCGATGGTCGCGGGCATTTCCGTCGGCGGTACTGATCTGGGTTTCTGGTTTGCGCAACAGGGTTCCATCCTCACCTTTATTGCCTTGATCTTTTTCTACTCGTGGAGAATGAACAAGCTCGATAAAAAGTTCGATCTGCACGAGGACTAGATCATGAGCCAATTTACTATCAACCTTATCTTCGTGGGCGGCTCCTTTGCGCTCTATATCGCTATTGCCATCTGGTCACGTGCAGCGTCTACCAAAGAATTTTATGTTGCCGGCGGTGGTGTGAGCCCGGTGGTCAACGGTATGGCGACCGCTGCTGACTGGATGTCGGCCGCATCCTTTATCTCAATGGCCGGCTTGATCGCCGCCGCTGGTTACGCCAACTCCACGTACCTGATGGGTTGGACCGGCGGTTATGTTTTACTGGCGATGTTGCTGGCACCCTACCTGCGCAAATTCGGCAAGTTCACGGTGCCGGAATTTATCGGCGAACGTTTTTACAGTTCGAGTGCGCGCATGGTCGCGGTGGTTTGTTTGATCGTCGCGTCAGTTACTTATGTTATCGGGCAGATGACCGGCGCTGGTGTGGCCTTCTCCCGATTCCTGGAGGTGAGCAGCAACACCGGTTTGATGATTGCCGCTGTTGTGGTGTTTATGTATGCGGTACTGGGAGGCATGAAAGGCATTACTTACACACAAGTAGCCCAGTACGTGGTGTTGATCATCGCTTACACGATTCCCGCCGTGTTTATTTCCCTGCAATTAACCAACAACCCGATTCCCCCCCTGGGGCTTTTCTCTACCCATGTGGAATCCGGCCAACCGCTGCTGGCAACCCTCAACGAAGTGGTGCGCGAGCTGGGTTTCCGCGATTACACGGCGGATGTTCCCAACAAACTGAATATGGTGCTCTTCACCCTGTCGCTGATGATCGGTACCGCAGGCCTGCCCCATGTGATCATACGTTTTTTCACCGTTCCCAAGGTCGCGGATGCGCGTTGGTCGGCTGGCTGGGCATTGGTCTTTATTGCCGCCCTTTACCTGACCGCGCCGGCCGTAGCCTCCATGGCGCGACTGAACCTGGTAAACACCATCTACCCTGACGGCCCCACTGCTGAGGCACTGGAATACAGCGAGCGACCCGATTGGATTCGCACGTGGGAAACCACCGGACTGATCACTTACACCGACAAAAATAACGATGGCCGCATCCAGATGTACAACGATGTGCCGGCGTTTGCAGAGGTCGCAGAGTCACGCGGCTGGGCGGGGAGTGAGTTGACGGTGAACAATGACATCCTCGTGCTCGCGAACCCGGAGATTGCCAACTTGCCCGGCTGGGTGGTGGCCTTGATCGCGGCCGGCGGTCTGGCGGCAGCACTCTCCACCGCAGCGGGGCTGTTGCTGGCGATTTCCTCATCCATCAGCCATGACCTGATCAAGGGGGTAATCAACCCCCAAATTTCGGATAAAGGCGAATTGCTGGCCGCTCGGATCTCTATGGCAGTGGCCATTGTGGTGGCTACCTGGCTGGGGATGAATCCGCCGGGCTTTGCGGCGCAGGTGGTGGCACTGGCATTCGGGATTGCGGCGGCATCCATCTTCCCGGCATTGATGATGGGGATTTTCTCCAAACGGGTTAACAGTGCCGGTGCTATCGCGGGCATGTTGGCAGGACTCTTGTCGACCACCATTTACATCTTCCTGTATCTGGGCTGGTTCTTTGTCCCCGGTACCAACACCTATGAAAATGTGGCGGACAACTGGCTGTTCGGTGTTTCTCCCTTGTCGTTCGGCGCCATAGGTGCGGTGATCAACTTTGCGGTGGCAACCATCGTATCGATGATGACCAAGGAACCGCCGCAAGCGATCCAGGATTTGGTGGAAAGCGTGCGTTATCCTAAGGGGGCGGGTAAAGCGACAGCACACCACTAAGTTGTTGCACATCGGTAAGAAATTGAACGGGCTTTCCAACGAAAGCCCGTTCGTGTATTTGTCAGTAGGTTTTTTCGCGAGGTTTATATGCTGCTGGAATTAATTGCCACGCTCTGTGCGGGTTTGGGTGCAGCGGGCCTTGCGCTCTTGTGTCGCGCGCTCACGGCGAAACGCCTGCCGCGCTGGATTGTGCCGGTTTTTGCCGGTGCGGGTATGCTTGCGTTCCAAATCCACAGTGAATATACCTGGTATGAACATCAGGTTAGCCGTTTGCCGGCTGGTGTGAAGGTAGGCAAGGCTGTGGCGGAATCCACCGATTGGAAACCCTGGACGTACTGGTTTCCCCAAACCCTGCGCTTTATTGCTGTGGATACCAGTTCGGCAGCAGCCAATCAGATCAACCCGGATCTGATCCTGGCTGATTTATACATCTTCGAACGTCGCCTCGCCGCGCGCAGAATCCCGCAAGTATTCCACTGCGCCCAAGGCGCGCGGGCGGACCTTTCGGCAGAGCTAAAAATTCCTAAACCCGGAGAGGCCCTGAGTGCACAATGGTTAAAACTGGAGCCGGATGACCCTCTGCTGCAACTGGTGTGTGAGGCTCAACACCGTTCTACCGCCATGCCTGAGAAATCCTTAACAGCGGTAATCGGGCAGGCTTAATAAATCCAATCAACGCCGTTGCGCGCGAGGCATGCGTTATGGAAGTTATGGAGGTCAACCGCTTTCTCACCACAACTGTGCCATTTGGTTATCTCGATCAAGCGGACATCGCCCGACTCGCCCATCACATCAGCGTATATTATTTTCAGGCGCAGCAACCGGTAGAGCTGGTTAAACCGCGTTTGATGATCGTCCGTTCAGGCGTCTTCGCTTTGTACGATCCCCATCAACAGTTGCTCGGCAAATTGCAGGAAGGTGATTTTTTCGGGCAGGAATTACTGCTGTCCAGCGAGGCCAAAGACAACCAGTTGGTCTGTGAAGAAGATGGGTTGGTGTATTGGCTTGATGCCAACGCTTTTCACAAACTGCTCGCCAACCACCTGCGCGTTGCAGATTATTTTCACGCGCTCGCCGGGCATCGCTTGCATCGCTACGAAGAAGCACCGGCGAGTTTCCATTTAACGCTCAAGGTGAATGATGTCATCAGCGCGCGCAAGGTCTTGATTGCGCCGCACGAGTCGATTGTGACCGCCGCGCAACGCATGACCGACAAGCGGGTATCTACCTTATTGGTGGAAGAAAATGGCCAATTGGCGGGCCTGCTGACCGACCGGGATTTGCGTTCGCGAGCGCTGGCTAAAGGTGTCGCCGGTGATGCACCGGTGAGCCAGATCATGACGCGCGCCCCTCACACTATTGAACGCTCTGCGTATCTTTACGAAGCTATCCAGGCTATGGCGATGCACAACGTGCATCATTTGCCTGTGCTGGACGGCGAGCAAATTTATGGCATGTTGTCCATCACCGATATCATTCGCGTGCAGCAGGACCATCCGGTTTACCTTATCGGCAACATTCATCGGCAACCGGATCTCACCGGGCTAATAAACATCAGCAAAGGCGTGGTGCCGCTGATGATGTTGCTCGGTCGCCAGCGCGTGCCGGCGCTGGAAATCGGTCAGATCATGACGACAATTACCGATGCGCTGACCAAACGTTTGATTTTTCTCGCGCAGGAAAAATTGGGCATGGCACCCTGTGAGTTTTGTTGGGTCGGTTTTGGTTCCCAGGCGCGTATGGATCAAAGCCTGAATTCGGATCAGGATAATGCGTTGATCCTGGCGGAAGAACCCCATGGCGACATCGGTGATTATTTTGCGCAGTTAGCCGCGTTTGTTTGCGAAGGATTGGGCGAGTGCGGCATTCGTTTATGCCCCGGCAATATTATGGCTTCCAATCCTGCGCTGCGCTTAAGCCTCGCCGGCTGGCAAGAGAAATTTACTCACATTGTCAGCAGTCCCACACCCGAGTCGGTATTACAATCGAGCATCTTTTTTGATTTGCGCGCAATAGATGGTCAGAAGGCTCTTGCACAGCATTTGCATCAACAGCTGTTGCCGCTCACACGCAAAAATACTTTGTTTCAGTTTCATCTCGCCCAGAATGCTTTGCGCGATCGCGCGCCGCTGGGATTTTTTAAAGGCTTTGTGCTGACCCAGGAAGGCGAACAACACGTGGGCTGTGATCTTAAAAAAAACGGCACGTCGCTCATTACGGATATTGCGCGTATCGTGGCATACGCGCTGGGTATTCCCGAGATCAACACCCGGCAGCGTTTGCAAGCTCTCAATCGCGCCAATGCAATGGACGAAGATCTCGCGCAAAATTTACTCGATGCCTTCGATTTAATTGCGCAACTGCGCTGGGAAAAGCACCAGCAAGATATTCATGCACAACGCAACCTGAGCAATATTCTCGACCCGGCCAGTCTGCATAACCTGCAACGCCATCAACTGCGCGACAGTTTCGAAGTCATCAACAAAGCCCAGGCAATGGTGCGTTTTCGTTTTTGTCGAGGCTTGTGATGTTGCGCTGGCTGACCGTTTACAAGCGCGACACTCACCCGCTGGTCCAACAATTCTCGGCCGCTGAATTACCCACAGTGCATACAACGATTGATGATTGCCCTTTACTCGCGATCGACCTGGAATTAACCGGATTACAGCCCGAGCGGGACCACATTGTCAGCATCGGCTGGGTGCCCATTCGCCAACGCGAAATTGTGCTCGCCGACGCACGCCATTATTTAATTCAACCACCGGTAAGCGTGGGGCAAAGTGCAACGATTCATGGCCTGCATGATCGGGATCTGGATGACGCGCCGACGCTGGATAGCGTGCTGAAGGAATTACTGGAACATTACGCAGGTTATGTGCTGGTTGCGCACAATGCGGCTCTGGATATCGCGTTTTTGCGCACGGCAATCACGCGCGTTTTTGGCGCCGCACCGGCACTGATGGCCATTGATACTTTACGCATTGAGAAGCGCCACCTGACTCGACGCGACCAAACGTTTAAAGAAGATGGCTTGCGGTTAAATGCGTGTTTGTATCGGCATAAATTGCCGCTCGCCAGCACCCATAATGCATTGGAAGATGCTTACAGTTGCGCGTTGTTATTACTCGCGCAGATCGCGCGAAAAAATCAGCGACGAGTCGTGCTTGGGGACGTGCTAGCCAGCGGCTTATTGGGGAAATTCACGCGCTGGTTTCAGTAGGTCGGCTTAGTACAGCGTAAGCCGACACGATTATACGACGAAGAAAAATGGTAGCAATACGATGCGATGTTGCCCGAAGGAAAATTTGTCGGATTACGCCATTGGCTAATCCGACCTACATACCACTCCGTAGGTCGCATTAGGCGCGTACGCGCCGTAATCCGACACATAGCGCAGCGTGAAATATCAACGCGAGGTATCGCGTTTGAAGCCAATACGGAATCCGCCCCAATGTTTGCCATTAACCATAATCGGCACAGACAAATCGTGCATGATTTCACCCGTATCCCGCTTATAAGTTTGCAACAACATCGGTTGGGTATTAGAGCCACAACGGCTGCCGGTGCGATCGCTGAAGATACGTTTGGTGCGGTTACTCATCAAATCTTTTTCATAATTACCGGTCAGCGGCTGGGAGAATTTTTTGTTATGGGTCGGAAAATAGCCCTTCACATCCACGCCACCGGCGTACATCACACTGGGGTGGCGTGTGAGAATCGGCTCTTGTATCGCGGGAAAATGTTGATCGGTAAAACCATCATACGGTGTGCGATATTTCTGCGGATTGGTATTGGGGATCGGCTCGTATTTCTGCGAAAAAAGTTGTGCCTGGGTCAAGCGGCCATCCGCGATGGCCTGTTCAAATAATTTGCCGATACTCGCCGCTGCCTGTTGGGCTTCGCGCAACACCGGCATAAAAAAGACATTCTCACTCACCTTGGCCAGATCGCTATAGATGCTCTCGGTCTCGTGGGACACTTCCAGCGCACGTTCGGCAATGGTACTGCTTTTCTGCTCGATGGCACCCAGCGCGCCGTTGATGCTGTTAATGGATTGGCTGATGGCCTGGCTGGTCTGTTCGAGCCCGGAACCGGCCTTTTCAATGGAGCCAATTGCCGCGGACGACTTGCCGATTTCCACGCTGACCTGATCAAAACCATCGGCAACTTGCTGCAATTCCTGCTTCACATGATCGCTGGAATTTTGCAAGCTGGTCATCAAACTGCCAGCTCTTTGGCTCTGTTCGCGAATTTCTCCCAACATCGCCGCGATATCCCGCGTAGCACCGGACGTTTTACCGGCCAGTGCCCGCACCTCATCGGCCACCACCGCAAAACCTCGCCCCTGATCGCCGGCACGCGCTGCTTCAATAGCGGCATTCAGAGCGAGCAGGTTGGTTTGCTCGGCGACGCTGTTGATGACGTCGGTGATCCGCTGGATATTGTCCGCGCTGCTTTGCAGTTTCTGTAGTTGGGCCGCCACATCGCTCACAGCCGTGCCCAGTTCGTTGATATTGCTGACCCCGCTCTTCAGGCGTACGTCCGCGCCCTGACACGCATCAGCCGTTTGTTCGATCGTCTTGGCGATGGTGTGCAGGCTACCGCTCATCTGCGCACTGGTGTCCGCCAGATTGCGGCTTGCGCCGACAATGTCGGTACAGTCAGCCGCGCTGCGCTTGATGTCCTTGACTAACCCATCAATATAAAACGATACCTCCGCCGCGCCGGTCGCCATCTTTGAGGTGGCTCCCGACACATTATCCGCCATGCGCGTAAATGCCCTTAGCTCAGCAGAAGGCTCATCGGGATCAACCTTTTTCGAACCGGGCCAGTACAAACCAGCCGCCACCACCAATGTGACCAAACCCAGGCCAAGCCAGGGTGACAGCGGAACCAGCACGACCACCAGTTGGGTGATGATAATGAGTGTAAGTGTCAGGTGTTTCTTATGGTTATCGTTCAACATCGGTAAATCTCCGTTCGCCTAATCACTTGAGTCTAGCAGCTCAATTTTTACCCGTTATACCAGTTGATGAAAACCGCAGATGTGTTTGACCGGCTAACGCAGCAGTGAGTACCAAGGCTTATCCAGACGCCGAATCATTACCCTAAACAATGGACTGGATAGCCAGAACTTTGCTGCTGCGGCTGTTCATTTGCTTCGTAAAGTTGAATAATACGCGCCCTACAAGAGCGCCCAGCGCCAACCCTCATGAGAACATCAACCACTGATAACAGGCATCCTCTCTATGAAACCACTTTCTGACATAGGCCTCGTTGGTCTCGCCGTCATGGGCGAAAACCTGATCCTGAACATGGCGAGCAAGGGCTATACCGTCACCGCTTACAACCGCTCCGTTGAAAAAGTCGATGCCTTCATCGAAGGCCGCGCTCAAGGCAAAACCATTCGCGGCGCCCGCTCCATTGAAGAGCTGGTGCAATCCCTGGCCAAGCCGCGCAAGATCATGCTGATGGTCAAGGCCGGTAAGGCCGTAGACGACTTTATTGAACAACTGATTCCGCACCTTGAGCCGGGCGACATCATCATCGACGGCGGCAACACCCACTACCCCGATACCGACCGCCGTACCGCGTACCTCGAGAGCAAAGGCCTGTTGTTTATCGGCACCGGCGTATCCGGCGGTGAAGAAGGTGCATTGACCGGCCCTTCCATCATGCCCGGCGGTTCACCGGCGGCATGGCCGCATGTTAAGCCGATCTTCCAGGACATCGCCGCCAAGGTTGATGACGGCAGTCCTTGCTGCGACTGGGTAGGCGAGAACGGTGCCGGCCATTTTGTGAAGATGGTGCATAACGGTATTGAATACGGCGATATGCAGCTGATCTGCGAAGCCTACCAAATCATGAAAGACCTGCTCGGCATGTCTGCCGACGAGATGCATGAAGTCTTCAAGGAATGGAACCAGGGCGAACTGGATTCCTACCTGATTGAAATTACCCGTGACATCCTCGCGTTTAAAGACGAAGACGGCGCACCGCTGGTGGACAAGATCCTCGACACTGCCGGCCAGAAAGGCACCGGCAAATGGACCGGCGTGATCGCGCTGGACCTGGGTATTCCCTTGACGCTGATCTCCGAAGCGGTATTTGCGCGCTGCCTGTCATCACAGAAAGATCAACGCGTAGAAGCCTCCAAAGTTATCAGCGGCCCCGCCATCAAGTTTGAAGGCGACAAAAAGGCGATGATCGACGACCTGCGCAACGCGCTCTTCGCCTCCAAGATTATTTCTTACGCGCAAGGTTATCTGTTAATGCGTGAAGCCGCGAAAGAATACGGCTGGAAACTCAACTACGGCGGCATCGCGTTGATGTGGCGCGGTGGTTGTATTATCCGTTCGTCGTTCCTGGGCAACATCAAGGAAGCTTTCGACAAGAACCCGGAACTGAGCAACCTGTTGCTGGACGACTACTTCCGCACCACCGTGGAAGCAGCCCAGGCCGGTTGGCGCCGTGTTGCAGCGGCAGCCATTGTTAACGGCATCCCCGCACCGACCATCAGTTCGGCACTGACCTACTTCGACGGTTTCCGCACTGCGCGCCTGCCAGCGAACCTGCTGCAAGCGCAACGCGACTTCTTCGGTGCGCATACTTATGAGCGCATCGACAAGCCACGCGGTGAGTTCTTCCACACCAACTGGACTGGTCGCGGCGGCAACACCGCTTCGTCTACGTACAATGTGTAATTAGAAAAAGAGGTTTAAACGAAAGTTGTGCCGTCTTAATAGTTAATGTTTTCAGCCAGCTTCCCTCAGCTGGCTTTCATATTTTCTTCCAGAGCCTCATCCTGACAAATGCGATCTTGCTATGCGATTCGCGGATGAATTTATGTG
>CAMPIG010000042.1 GCA_946886255.1 uncultured Cellvibrio sp.
ATTGGCACCAGTTTTTATTGGGATGATGCGATTTATATTCTCGGTGAAGCCAATCAGGACACCGACGAATTTGATAGCCATGTTGTTGTTCACGAATGGGGCCATTACATTGAAGATGCGTTAGCGCGTTCGGATTCTATTGGCGGTTCGCATCAATATGGTGATTATCTCGATATGCGCGTCGCTTTTTCTGAAGGCTTCGCCAATGCGTTTGCAGCAATGATGTTGGATGATCCCATCTACCGGGACAGCAGCGGTTTCAATCAATCCACCAGTTTTATGTATGATGTTCGCGAAAAAAGTCACCCTGCGCAGGGCTGGTACAGTGAAGCTTCTGTTGAATCGATTTTATATAATTATTTTCTCAGCAGTACCAATAAAACAGCCAAGGATTTTTCACCAATTTTATCCACATTGATCGATAGTTCTTATGCCAATGCGGATAGTTTGGTGACGATATTCTTGTTTGCTGAGCGCCTTCTTGCTCGTCACCCTATGCATCGTGACGCTTTTGAAAGCCTTCTCTTTGAGCAGGATATTAATGCCGTAAACCAATACGCTGATGGTGAAACCAACAGTGGTAGTAACAGCATTAACTTGCCGGTTTACAAAACTGTGGCAACAGGTGGCACTCCAACGAATGTATGCAGTACCTCGGAACATACTGATTACAATAAATTGGGTATCTACCAGTTTCTTCGCTTATCGATAACCCAACGCGGTAATTACACCGTGCGAGTTGAACGATCCGGCGGTGACTTTGTCACGCAAAGTGACCCCGATTTTGTGATCTACTCGCGTGGCGCGGTAGTAGCTGAAGGTGCATCCACAACCAATAACGTGGAGCTGCAAACGGTGATGTTGGAAACAGGTAACCATATTGTTGAAGTTGCCGATTATGAAAACGTCAATCGTTCAGGTGATGTCATCACCTGTTTTAATGTTTTTATCGCGCGTCAATAAGTTGGTCGCAATACCTAAAATAACCATAGAGGTAGTTATGTTCAGGAAAATGCAATGGTGTTCCTGGTTGTTGATGGGCATATTTGTTGTTGCATGTAGTAACGAATCAATGACAACCACGTTTGAGGCAAATAAAAGCCCGGTAACCGAGCAGCCGAAAACCAGCGTAAAAAATTCGGGAAATCACCACGACATTCATCGTGGCAAACCCGGTGCAGACGTAAGCCTGCGCAAAAATATCGTGCACTGCCTTGAACCGGGTGTTGATGCTGATGTGACCTTGGAGCTGGCGGCTTCTTACAGTGAAGGCGAGATGACCGTCGCCTTGGCCGGTAGCAATGGGCTTCATATTGTGGATGGAGAAATTCACTACACCTTTCCCTTGAGCCAAACAGGCAATTACAGCATGCCGTTGCGTTTGGTGGCGGCAGAAGCGGGGCGCTACTACGTTCATATGCAGGTGACGGTAAATCATCAGGGGCGACAAACGATGCGAGCGCTTTCAGCAATTGTGCAAGTCGGGCCAGAGACACCGTCAGACAAGCGCCAAAAGGCAGGCAGTGCGGACAGCGTTATACCCTTACCAGCCCAGGAAACTATCATCCAGCGATAGTAAATCGGCTAATGATAAGTCTTCTCATTTGCTGGCCGTTGCCGCGCCATTTTGGGCTATAATGCCCGCCCATCTTAGGGCGCCATTGTGGCACCCGCTTCTTTATATATACATCACCGAGGTATGACTATGGCTGACCAACGCCTTCTCGCCGAATGGGAGCCCCAGGATGCAGTACTGCTTTCCTGGCCACATAAGGGCACCGATTGGGACTGGATTCTGGAGGACGTGACGCAGCTCTACGAGGCCTTGGCCACGGTCATTTGCGACTATGCTGACCTGGTGATTGCCGCACCGGCTGAGGAGTTGGATCACATTCGCACGCGTCTCGCGGCGATGGATGCTCCAATGGAATATATTTATCTCTACCCGACCCCAACCAACGATACCTGGGCACGGGACTTCGGTCCCCTTACCGTTGAAACGGCGGAAGGTATGAAGTTGCTGGATTTTCAATTCAATGGCTGGGGTAATAAGTTTAAGCACGACCTCGACAACCGGATCACCAGCAATCTTTTTGAGCAGGGTGCTTTCGCTGCCGCTACCTATGAAAAGCAGGATTGGGTTCTGGAAGGTGGTTCCATTGAAACCGATGGCAAAGGCACATTGCTTACCACGGCTTCCTGCTTGCTCAATCCCAATCGCAACCCCCAACTGACACAGAGCCACATTGAAACACGTTTAAAAGAAGCCTTCGGCGTGCGCAAGATCAATTGGCTGCACCACGGCCATCTGGCCGGCGACGATACCGACAGCCATATTGATACTTTGGCGCGGCTCTGCCCGAATAATGTAATTGTGTATGTTGCCTGTGATGATCCGGCGGATGAACATTATGCAGAGCTGAAGAAGATGGAGGCGGAACTGAGCGGTATGACCGACGCGGATGGCGAACCCTATACCCTTATCCCGCTGCCTTGGCCACATGCTATCGTCAACGACGACAACCAACGTTTGCCGGCAACGTATGCTAATTTTTTGATTCTGAATGAGGCCGTGCTGGTGCCCATCTATGACTGTATGGCCGATGAGGATGCGCTGGAGCAGATTTCCCAAGCCTTCCCCGGCTACGATGTGTTGGGCATTCCCTGCGCAACCTTGATTGAACAGGGCGGTAGCTTGCACTGCATCACCATGCAATTACCTGAAGGAGTTCTTGAGCCGTTATGAACCAGTTAAACGTCGGGCTTGTTCAACATAGTTGTAGCGCGGATACCACCGCAAACCTGCAAAAGACCATGGCCGAAATTCGTCAGGCTGCGCAGCAGGGTGCTCAATTGATTGTGTTGCAGGAATTGCATCGCGGTTTGTATTTCTGTCAGCAAGAGCAGGTGGAAGCCTTTGATTTGGCGGAACCTATTCCCGGTCCGAGCACAGCAGCGCTGGGTGCGCTAGCCAGCGAACTGGGTGTGGTGATCGTCGCTTCGCTGTTTGAGAAGCGGGCAACCGGCCTGCATCACAACACGGCGGTTGTGTTGGAGAAAGACGGCAGCATCGCGGGCAAGTATCGCAAGATGCATATCCCGGATGATCCGGGATTTTATGAAAAATTTTATTTCACGCCGGGAGACCTGGGATTTAATCCGATTCAAACCTCGGTGGGTAAGCTGGGTGTTTTGGTCTGTTGGGATCAGTGGTTTCCGGAGGCGGCACGGCTTATGGCTATGGCTGGTGCCGAGTTGCTGATTTACCCCACCGCTATTGGTTGGAATCCGGACGATGATAGTGCAGAGCAGGGACGTCAACGGGAAGCCTGGATAACAGTGCAGCGGGGCCACGCTATTGCTAATGGAGTTCCAGTTATCAGTGTGAATCGCGTCGGTCATGAAGCCGATCCTGCCGGTGGAGTAGGCATTAATTTTTGGGGCAACAGTTTTGTTGCCGGCCCCCAAGGGGAATTTTTGTTTCAAGCGGATACACACGGCGAAGTAACCCAAGTCGTTGCAGTGGACATGGAGCGCAGTGAACAGATTCGGCGAATCTGGCCATACTTGCGTGACCGCCGGGTTGATCATTATGGTGATCTGGTAAAAATCTTTCGCGATTAGCTGATCTGATAAATCTTCATTTTGATTGCTGGATTTCAGAACTAATGCAAGGAAGCGTCATGGACGGATCTGGTCAACGTTGTCCGAAGAAATATTTGTTGTTCCCCTTCGCTTTTTATTCGATTGGCTGTTAAATCGGGGTCACTTTGCACAATAATATGTGCCGAGAATAACCAAACGAATATTCACTCATGAACAGCGACGCTCGCGAAGAAAATACGAATAATTCCACTGCGCGAGTTGAATGTCCTAACGGCGATTCAGCGTGCGGCTATCTCCGTGAAATTATTCAACTTCGCGAAGAAGTTGTCCGCCTAAACGAGCAGAATCGTACCGATGCACTGACCGGGTTATATAACTTTCGTTTTTTTAATGAAGTCATTTCGATAGAAATGGAGCGGACCCGTCGTTCGGGTCAGACCATGGCGTTGATCCTGTTGGATGTAGATCACTTCAAATCATTTAATGATCGATTGGGTCATGAGGCCGGCAACACTGCTTTGAAGCATATCAGCCGATTGATAGCGCAGACCGTGCGTAAGTTGGATATGGCTTGCCGTTTCGGCGGTGAAGAGTTTGTCATCATTCTGCCGGATACTGAGTTGCCTCAGGCAGTACAGGTTGCAGAGCGGCTGCGAGAGGCGCTTACCAGTGCACCGTTGGTGATTGAAGATAACAAGCCGGCATTTCTTACGCTCAGTGCGGGCGTAGATGTCTATACACCGATGTGCAGTGATACGGCTGATAGCCTGTTACGGCGGGTTGACACCTGGTTATATCAAGCAAAACATCAGGGACGCAATCGCGTGGCCCATCCAGTGCTTGAGCCAAGAACGGCAGGTGTTGCAGTAACACCGGAGGAAAAGGCTGCGCTATTGGTATCGATGGACCGATGAAGACCAATCAGCGCTGAGAGAGAACACTTTTTCACAGACAATTCGTTGGTTTTATTCTCTTATATGCCGGCTCGACAGATACGGAAGTATGGTCTATTGTTGATCCATGCGACAAGGCGTGAACGAATATTCCACCCCGTAAACCAATAGCCTCGCAACTGCCGACCTATAGCGATTAACTTAAACTCTTTCCGGCCTGTTCATAGTTATCTTCTGGAGTATTACAGCAAGGTGGCAAAGTGGCTCAACCGAGCCATTTGTAGAGTGCATTTCTTCGCAGGGCGTGTGTGAAAAAATCTGAGCAACTGATAACCCTTAACAACTTTCTCCGACTTACTTTGATCGGCTTTTGTGGCGGATTGTTCGCGTTTTTGGGAGGGGTTGGTCTTGTCTTTTGGTATCTCTTGGGGTTGCCGCGACCTTCCGGATCCTTGCTCCTGATTTTCCTGGGCATCTGTATAGGTGGTGCTATCGGTTTGGTTTATATCACCACCCGTTACGTAAAGGATCAGCTAGCGCGCCCGATAACGCACCTGATTGCGAATACCCAATTAAGTGCGAATACGGACGGTCTGCACGCTGAGCCCACCACTAATATTGCGGAAATCAACATTCTCTCCCGCAGTATTCGCCATATCCTCGGAAAAATACTTCTCCGCGAACACAGTATTATCGGGAGCGAGCGGCGCTTGTCTCTGGCGTTGCGTGGCAGTGGAGAAGGGGTGTGGGATTGGGATATCCAGGAAAATAATTCTTACATTGATCCTAATTGCTGCAATATCCTCGATGTAAAGCCGGAAGAGTTGGCTGTTGATAACCGGCTTTGGCTTAAACGATTATTCTCTGAGGATGCCGAACAAGCCAAACAGTATTTCAGGCGAGTTGCAGCAGGAGAGCTTTCTTCTTTTGAGGGTGAATATCGCATCCCTGAGCAGGATGACGACTCTGGATATCGATGGGTTCAAATTCGTGGCAGTGTCGTTGAGTGGGATGATCAGGGCGCGCCGACACGTATGTCTGGCACAGTCAGTAATGTGACACAACGCAAAATGTCCGAGCAGCAGTTGAAGCTTTATTCAACGGCCTTTAAATGTACCAAGAACGCGGTGGTGATGCTGGACAAGGATTTCCGGATTCTCGCCGCTAATCGTGCCTTTTGTCAGATCAGTGGTCAGCAGGAGCACTTAGTAGTCGGACGGAGCTATATTTTCCAACACGCGGAAATTCCTGCAGAACAATTCCATAAAGTTATAAAAATGCAGGTTAACAACCGTATGGAGTGGCACGGTGAAGCTTTAGGGGTAAGAAGCGATGGCAGTCACTATCCGCAAGAGTTAGCGGTTTATGGTGTATACGACGATTTTATCAATTTAACTCACTACGTTACGATTTTTTCTGACATTACTGAGCGGAAACGTACAGAAGAAAATCTAAGAGTATTGGCAAACTACGATCCATTGACAGGCCTAGCTAATCGTTACATGTTCAATGCGACCTTTACTCGTTCGTTGCAAAGTGCGCGGCGAAAAAATGAGAAGCTGGCACTATTGTTTATTGATCTTGATCACTTTAAACAAGTGAATGACCTTCTTGGTCACGATGCTGGTGATCGGTTATTGATAGAAGTGGCTAACCGCATTCAAGGTAGCATTCGCGAGACGGACACGGCTGCCCGACTCGCTGGTGATGAGTTTGTGGTGATATTGGAAAACATTCAGACATTAACCGATGTGGAACAGGTTGCGTTGAAAATTCTCAACGCTTTATCAAATCAAACCAGTTCACCGGATAGTTTATCCCGCATCAGTGCCAGTATTGGTGTGAGCGTATTCCCGGACCAGGGTAATGACCCGGAAGCGCTTTTGCGTTCTGCTGATCGTGCAATGTATGATGCGAAAACGCTCGGGCGTAATCGTTTAAACATAAGCACGGATGCAGGTGAATGCACAGTCTTTGACCATCGGCAGTTAGTTGATAATGGTAATGGTAATGTCAATTGAGCAATAGCACCTTTATATCAAGGATAGATCGAATAAAATCGTATTGGAGTTGCTCATGACATTTCCCGCAATAGGCAAACTGGCTCCGGCTTTTACGCTTCAAAATCAAGCAGGCGAACATGTTTCGTTGAAAGATTTTAAGGGTAAAAAGAATGTAGTGATTTATTTTTACCCAAAGGCTTCAACGCCGGGTTGTACTACCCAAGCTTGTGGTATTCGTGACACGAAAACCGAACTGGCAAATCTCGATACAGTCGTTTTGGGTATCAGTCCGGATAATCCAAAAAAGTTACAAAAGTTTATTGATAAATACGATCTCAACTTTGATTTGTTGGCCGATGAAGGCCACGTTGTTGCAGAAAAATATGGCGTATGGGGTTTAAAAAAATTTATGGGAAGGGAGTTTATGGGTATATTACGAACTTCTTTCTTCATCGATAAAAACGGATATTTGCGTTATATCATGGACAAGGTAAATACGAAAACTCATGACCAGGAAGTCATTGCTTACATCAAAGAGCAATTTTAAAAAACGGATTTAGAATTGTGTGATCTTACGCAGCTTTTAAACAGGAATTTTTGCGAGATGGACTTTGTATCTGCCAGTATTGGCCTATAATGAGTGCACACGGAAAGTAGGCTTAGGTTTGTGCAGGGAGGGATCGAAGTTAAGTTTTTTGTTTCTCTCAGTCGGTGTGCAAACACTTTGTTCGATAATAAAATGCCCAGCTTAGTTTGGCAGAAGGAGAGGCCTGTATGATTCAGTTACAACGTATATACCGCAACAACGATGCCGCTTCCGATAATGCTTTTGATGGATCGCATATTCGATCCTATGAAGAGTATCTGGATATGGCAAAAATACCTTCTTGCGAAGGGGTGTCTGCGCGTGTCATGGATGCACTGCAACAGCGTGTTGGCCACGCTGAACTGTCGATCGATAAGATAGCGGAAGACATCAACCTTTCAAAAAGGACACTGCAGCGCCGTCTGCAACAACAGCAAGCTAATTTTGCTCAGTTGCGTGATAGCATGCGCTTCCATTATGCGATCAAATATTTAATTGATGAGCATATGAGTGTTGATACAGTATCCAAAGCATTGGATTTTTCTGATCGCACGAGCTTTACCAACGCCTTCAAGCGTTGGACGGGGCTTTCTCCGAGTGTGTTTCGCAAGCTATTCCGCGACTATGCTTGATCGCAATTCAGCAGCTCGGCTCTTGCGGCTAACTCTGCAATGACGATACTTCATTTCGTCAGGATAGGGCGCTAATTGCCTGCTCTGTGTAAACAGGGTAGAGTTAGCGCTTTTCCAAATAATAGGGGTTAGTTTCATGAGTTTCTTTGTTTCCTCCGCTATGGCACAAACCGACGCCGCACCTCAAGGCAACCCGATGGTGACCTTATTGATGTTCGGTGGTTTGTTTGTGTTTATGTACCTCTTTATTATCCGTCCGCAACGCAAACGTCAAAAAGAGCATACCAACCTTGTTTCAGCCTTGGCTAAAGGTGACGAAGTCATCATGACTAGCGGTATGTTAGGTAAAGTGGTCAAGGTGGATGATAACTATATCGTGTTGGAAACAGGCAACAATATTGAATTGAAATTTCAAAAAGTTGCCGTTCATGCAGTGCTACCCAAGGGTACGATTAAATCTATTGATGCTGCTAAAGAATAGTTTTGGTTTATATAGGGCGAACAATTGTTCGCCCTGATTGCAGTGAAAGCTTCTATCTAAATCCCCGTTCTATATCTTCTTACTGATTGATTAACGATTAGTTTGTGCGATCAAGCATAAATTTTGTTATCTTCCCGCTACTGATATTTCTCAACGCCTTCCTGATTCTTCAAATAAGAATTATCTGGTGCTTTTTTCTTCAAGAGCGAGCCTGTTCCATGGATGCTATCAATAATCTGGTGAATTTCCTCAATGGCTTGGTTTGGGGGCCACCCATGTTGGTGTTGATCCTCGGAACTGGCTGTTTTTTGATGGTGCGGTTAAGGCTTATGCCACTCTTGCGTATACGGCAAGGGATGTTGTCCATTTGGCAGGGGCGAATTAAAGGTGACCCGGAAACAGGATTAATCAGTCCTTTTCAGGCATTAATGACTTGCCTTGCAGCCACTGTGGGCACCGGCAATATTGCCGGTGTAGCAACCGCTATTTTTTGGGGTGGACCCGGTGCCTTGTTCTGGATGTGGTGCACCGCGCTGGTTGGCATGGCCACTAAATATTCTGAAGTTGTCTTGGCTGTGCATTATCGGGAGCGAGACCAAAATGGTGAGCACGTCGGTGGTCCGATGTATGCGATCAAAAATGGCCTGGGGCCGCGTTGGGCCTGGTTGGCTGCGCTCTTTGCGCTGTTCGGAGGGCTCGCTGGTTTCGGGATCGGTAATATGGTTCAGGCAAACAGTATGGCCCAGGCACTTGAATCGAGCTTCGCTATTGATGTGCGGCTTACCGGTGTATTGACAATGGTTGTTGTGGCCACTGTCATTCTGGGTGGTATAAAACGTATTGGTAAGGTTGCCGCGTCGTTGGTGCCATTTATGTGTGTCATTTATGTCGTGACCGCACTTATTGTTTTGGCCATCAATGCATCAGCTATTCCAGCTGCATTTTCCTTGATATTTACTCACGCATTCACACCTGCAGCTGCAACAGGTGGTTTCGCTGGTGCGGCAGTAATGGCAGCGATTCGTTTCGGTGTTGCGCGCGGTGTATTCTCCAATGAAGCTGGCTTGGGTACGGCCGGCATTGCTCAAGCGGCAGGTACTAGTAATAATCCGGTGAAGTCCGGTTTGGTCGGAATGATGGGCACCTTTATTGATACCATCATTATCTGCACTATGACGGGTTTGGCCATTATTTCCTCAGGCGTCTGGAGTAGCGGTGAGAGTGGAGCAGCCTTGTCTATAGCGGCTTTCGAGTCGGCGTTGCCTGGTGTTGGGGGGCATGTGCTTACGGTTTCCCTGATATTGTTTACTTTTACTACCATACTGGGATGGAGTTATATCGGGGAGCGGTGCTGGAGCTATCTGTTCGGTGTAAAAACTATCCTGCCTTTTCGAATTTTCTGGGTGATAGCTGTTTATTGGGGAGCAACGGCGCAGTTGGATTTTGTCTGGTTGTTAGCGGATACGCTAAACGGTTTAATGGCGATTCCGAATTTAATTGCGCTGATATTACTCAGCCCGGTAGTGGTGGGGCTGACCAGGTCCTATTTTGCACATGACACTAGTGTTGAGCGCACGCAGAAAGAAAGTTAAAAGCAGTTGGGTGGGCGCGGTAAACCGGCGATCTTGGCGGCAACTCTCGCAGGGCTGGGAGGGAAGAGTTGCATTAGATAGACGCTGCGTCCCTTGTCGACACCGAGCTTCTGGGCTACGCGTTTAACCAATGGTCGCATAGCCGGTGCCAGCTCAAACTCTTGGTAAAATTCCCGCAGCAAATAAATGATTTCCCAATGAGCCTGAGCAAGCATAATATTTTCTTGCGCAGCCAAATGCTCGGCTACGGTTTCATTCCAGTCCTGCAGGTTTTTTAGATGGCCATCTTTATCAGTTTCAATGCTCTGGCCATCAATATATATCCCCATCGTTAATACCAGCTTTGCACGCAGCGGTGATCAATACTTAATTGCACAAAGCCGGTGTAATCGGTCAGGAGGACATTGCTTAGAAGCTTTTCTTGCAAGCCGCGCGCTTTAATGTCGTTGGTGAGTGCATAGACTTTTACTCCACACTCAATCAGCTCTGATAGCTTATCTGCACAAGGTGCTGTAGCCATCGCACCAAAAACGCCATCTTCAAGCAATAAAATCCCATCATTTTGTGCGCAGATAGACAGGCAAGAGGCCAGAGTACTATGCGTAAACGGCGATTTATTAACAGTATGCAAAGTGCTCATTGTGATTAGAAGCTCAGCAGTTGATCTTGCTGTGCCAGTAAGACACTGACAGCATGACTGTCAAGAACCTGGACACTGTCGAGGAGAAGTTCATTTCTTGTTATGCCACGTACCTGTAGCGAGTCCAAGTGTACAAAAATGTTTTCCACTTCGTATAGAGGGAGTACAGGTAACATGGAAGCAAAACTTTTTTGCGCAATTCCGGTGCTTTGCTGATTTTTCAGCAGTTGAAAAACCCCGTCATCCATAAATAATAGGCTCAGGTTCTGATCATAGGCCGCCGTCGTCAGCACTGCGTCGAGTGCTTCTTTGGCGGTTGAAGAGCCGTAGGGTGCGTGCCGGCTGATAAACAGAATTTTTTTGTGCATATTAACCACCGAAGGTTATCAGTCGATCTGACATCAGCGCTGCATCTACCAGTTGGCCCAAACCGCTGATAGCAAAGCCGTCACGTAAATTATGAGCGGGCTTTTCGTAGCGCTCCGCTTCTTCCTGGTTGAGTATGCCGCGCTTTAGGGCGGCAGCAATACACACAACCATATCGATGTGATATTTAGCTGATAGCTGCTGCCAGCCGGATGAAATGTCAGTTTCATCTTGCGCAAGGGTTATAAGGTTGCTGCTATTGTATACACCGTCTTGATAAAAAAAGACTCTGTAGAGGCTATGCCCTTCCGACAAGAGGGTTTCGGCAAACCGATACGCACTATCGCTGGCTTGGGAGCTGTGGGGGGCTGAATATATGGCTATTGAAAAAATCATGCGTAGTAATAAAAAAGCCCCGTATTACCGGGGCTTCCTAGGGTGGCCTAAAGGGTTTTAGTCGTTACCACCAGCACCAAGGAGATGCAGCAAGCTGGTGAATAGGTTGATGATAGACAGATAAAGGGTGGTGGTGGCCATGATGTAGTTCGTTTCACCGCCATGAATAATAGCACTGGTTTGATACAGGATCAGTGCAGACATCAGTAAAACCACGCCGGCTGAAAATGCCAATTGCAAGCCTGAAACATTAAAGCCGAACAGAGATGCTCCAATTAATACCAGCATGGCAACGATCATAACCATCATTCCAACCACGACAAAACCCTGCAGGAAGCTGAAGTCCTTGCGGGTCGTGAGGGTATAAGCGGAAAGACCAAGGAAGATCAATGCTGTGCCCCCCAAGGCTTGGAGGACAATAGAACCGCCGTTAGTGAAAGCCAGGTAGTGATTAAGGATTGGGCCGAGGCTAGCTCCGATCAATCCAGTAAAAGCGAATACCACCACCAGACCTGACGACGAATTAGCGGTGCGCGGAAGGACAAACCATATCAACCCCAAAGCCACCAAGCTCATGATCAGTCCGGCACCATGACCAATGCCGACTGCCATACTGATGCCTGCTGTGAGGGCGCTGAATACCAAGGTTATGCCGAGTAGCATGTAGGTGTTGCGCAGTACCTTATTAACTTCAAGGGCACTGGTCGAACCTGTTTGTGTGTAAAGCTCTTGCATGGTGAGTCTCCATTGGGCTTTGTTAAAAAGTGATGGTCATCATACAAAGTCGGATTATAAATTCCAAGAGATTATATGCCCGGCCTGAAGCGCAGTACGCGTCGATTATTGGACATGGGGGCAAATTAACAGTTCACAAGCGGGGGGATGGATGAAAAACAAAAAGGCGCCGTTTTGCGGCGCCTTTTGTAGTCTGTCGACAAAGATGGCGGAAGGGCAGGGATTTGAACCCTGGGTAGGCTCGCACCTACGCCGGTTTTCAAGACCGGTGCATTAAACCACTCTGCCACCCTTCCGAAGAGGTGCAGATTATACATAGGTTTTTTCGGTGAGCAAGACGCAGGGAATAATATTTGCTTCAGTTGCCGTATTAACGGTCACAAGCTGAGCACTTCACGGGCTGTAATGGTTCAGAAACAAAAAAGCCGGGTTAACCCCGGCTCTTTTATTAACAAATGTGAAGTTTTATTCCTGATCTTCAACCTTTGTATCAGTTGTTTGCATTGCGCGTTTAGCAAGACGAGGATCGTTAGATGGTCGTGTCAACGGACGAGGGTTGTGCTCGACATTTGCTGGCATGCTGGTATCCAACGCGCGTGGCTGAATCCGTGTCAGTGTTTCAGTTACGATATGAACCGCCGCCGGTTTTGGTGCTCTACGCGGATCGTTGCTGGCACGAACAATTTCCTCGTTGGACATTGTATTGTCAGGAGCTTCTTTAGCTATTGCCGTTTTGGCAATTGTTTCGATGGTTTCAATAACCTCTGGTGCAGCAGGCCGGTCGGCTTGTTCTTTTTCAATTACAACAGTTTCGGTTGTAGCTGTTGCTGTTGTAGCCACAGTTTCTTTTTTGGGTAAAGACGTAAACTCGGGTAGCGGCGCTTCAAAAACCTGAGATACAGAAGGTGTTTCTGGTGCGCGACTTTCTTCATTAGTTATTACATATTCTTCAGCAAAAGATGTCGCCGACTCTTGATCAATGACGAACGATTGCTTGGACGTAGCTACCACTTCCGCTTCTTCTTGATGCTCCGTAGTATCGGAGTCAATTTGGACAAAAGCAGCTGTTTGGGCAGCAATTGCTTCAGAAACCTCAGTGCTCAGATTTTTATCTTCACCAGAGGCGAGCTCCAAGCTGGATTCAGTTTCATTGGCGGCAGCTGAGTCGTTTGCACTGATGGATTCAATTACACCAGTGTCTTGTGCATTATCTTCTTGTGTTTCACGGCGGCCCCGGCGGCGTTGTTGTGAGCGGGCACGTCGCCCAGCAGGACGTTTTGTTGGACGCTCATCGCTGTCTTGTTCAACTTCAATGCTGTCACTTTTAATTTCCGCAGCTACTTCATTGTTCGCTTGATTACGGCGTGAATTGTCCCGATCGTCGCGGTTGTTTCGATTGCCGCGTTGATTGCGGGTATCGCTGCCGTCTTTATCCTTGCTATCTTTTTCTTTGGTTACGTCACTATTATCGCGTGGTTGTTGTCGATTTTCACGGCGTTCATTTTCGCGATTGCCACGCTCATTAGTGTTGCGTGCATCGCTCGTCGATGTCTCGCTTGATTCGCGTGGGGCACGATTATCGCGAAGCTCCCGATCATCTTTCCGATCTTTATCGCGACGATTTCGATCGCGACGATGCCGCGACTGCGGCTGATTTCTGTTGCGACCCTGGCGATTGCGATCATGCTTGTGACCTTTGTTATCTCGGTCAGATTTCTCACCATTAAACAAGCCCAGTAGCAAGCTAATAAACCGTGCAATAACGCCAGGTTTTTTAACTGGTTCGGGAGCCGGTTGTGATGGTGCGGTAACTTGAACAGCAGGTCTGCTGACTGGCAGCGCCTTTACGTTCATCTCTTCGTCTTCTTCTTTGCTTTCATCAGCACTTGGCATGATTTTGTAGCTGGTTTCCAGCGTCCCTTCGTCATCGTCACGGAGGCGTTGCACTTCAAAATGGGGTGTCATCATATCCGCACTCGGAACAATAACTACCCGTGTATTGTTGCGCGCTTCAATATTAGAAATGGTTTTGCGTTTTTCATTCAGCAAATAAGTGGCCACAGACATTGGTGCAATCGCGCGAATTTCAGCGCTGCGCTCTTTCTGGGCTTCCTCTTCCACTAAGCGCAGTATCGCCAGAGCTAAAGAACGAGTGCTGCGGATGGTGCCTTGTCCGTTACAGCGTGGACAAACTTTGGAGTGAACCTCTCCCAAGGAAGGGCGAAGACGTTGACGGGACATCTCCAGCAATCCGAAACGTGAAATTCTCCCGATTTGCACGCGTGCCCGATCCATCAAAAGAGCGTCACGCATACGGTTTTCTACTTCGCGTTGGTTGCGCACTGGCTGCATATCGATGAAGTCGATGACAATCAGGCCGCCCATATCGCGTAAGCGCAATTGGCGAGCGATCTCGTCCGCAGCTTCCAGGTTGGTTTGCAGTGCAGTCTCTTCGATATCGCCACCTTTGGTAGCGCGCGAGGAGTTAATGTCGATCGAGACCAGAGCTTCGGTGACATCAATCACGATGGCGCCGCCAGAAGGGAGCTTCACTTCGCGCTGGAAGGCAGTTTCGATTTGGCTTTCAATCTGGTAGCGGTTAAATAAAGGAATATCGTCCTGGTACAGCTTTACCTTGCTGCGGTAGTTGGGCATCACTTGCTGAATAAAAGCTGAGGCTAGTTCGAACGCTTCTTTATTATCAACGATGACTTCACCAACGTCCTGGCGTAGGTAGTCCCGAATAGCCCGAATGATGACATTGCTTTCCTGGAACAGGAAAGTTGGAGCAGGGGACTTCTTGGCTTCGCTGTCAATGGAGTTCCACAATTGCATCAGGTAATTCAAATCCCATTGCAGCTCTTCAGCGCTACGCCCCACGCCTGCAGTGCGAATAATGACGCCCATACCTTGCGGCACTTCAATAGAGCCGAGGGCATCCTTGAGTTCCGCTCGATCTTCACCTTCGATACGACGGGAGATGCCGCCAGCACGTGGATTATTTGGCATTAATACCAGATAACGACCGGCGAGGCTGACAAAGGTAGTGAGCGCAGCACCTTTATTACCGCGCTCTTCTTTATCAATCTGAACGATGACTTCAGTGCCCTCTTTGAGCACATCCTTGATCTTCACGCGCCCATCAATATCGCCAGTATTTTTGCTGAAGTATTCACGGGAGATTTCTTTCAGGGGGAGGAAACCATGGCGTTCCGCACCATAGTCAACAAAGGCTGCTTCCAGGCTCGGCTCTACCCGGGTGATACGGCCTTTATAGATGTTGGATTTCTTTTGTTCGCGATTGCGATTTTCGATGTCAAGGTCGTAAAGCCATTGGCCATCGACCAGCGCTACGCGCAACTCTTCGGGTTGAGTTGCATTGATGAGCATTCTTTTCATGTGTTACCTGATTAGTTCGAGCGCATTGGCAACGAAATAACTAGGGTCAACACAGAGGCGTTTTGTGCAACCGTGTAGACTGCCGCGCTACATAATGCTCGCGACAGCGGTTGGTGGGCAGATGCTGTTCAGTTTGGATTTGTCATGGGCGAATATTCGGCTCGTGACGGATAACATTCCTGCGCTGATAGTTAGTTCTCTTCCCATTTAACTCAGGTTTTGGACGGTTGTCATTCCAGTCCGCTCATGTACTGCTGGTTGCTGATAATCAAGCAACCTGTTCGGGATAGTGATCGCAATTGCTAGCCTAAATGGCTGCATGATATGACCTCGTGGGCCTGTATCATTTCCGGCCTGGTTGGCGGCGCGGTGTTAGCTTGTCAGGATGGACCACATCCAGAATTTTGTCTGGCAATACGTAGAATCTAGAGTCCTACAAAACACTTTCGGTATTAACAATAGCTATGACGCAGTTAAGCGCGATTGTTACAGTGTATTCGCGCAACATGACGTTGCGAAAATACCGTTTTGTTTGTTTCGTGGAGTATTGGACCCGAGTGTTCCCAATCGGTTGCCTCAAGGGTCAAAGCCTCCGTTCGCCGTCAGCGGTATTTCCTATTAGATACGCCTTTTCAATGCGTTATCCGGAAACCTGCCTGTCTCGGCGCCGCCGAATATAGCAGTATTCATTAATACCTTCAATGAACGCGTGCGATAGGAAGCTTCACCGTCAAGTTTAGTTGAATATCTTGTGCGTGCTACATGTACGCCGAAGGTTTGCGGTATGATCGCGCCATGAAAAAAGCCCCCTTTGCCGATAAGGCCCTCGAAGAGACTATTGTCGTCCAGGTTCAGCATGTTGAGATAGATGCGGACCAGGCTGGCCAGCGTGTTGATAACTTTTTGATGGCGCGCCTCAAACGTGTGCCGAAATCGCGGATATACAACATCCTGCGTAAGGGCGAAGTTAGGGTGAACAAAGGTCGGTGCAAGCCGGATTACAAGCTGGCAGAGGGCGATATCATCAGAATTCCGCCAGTGCGGGTAACCGAAAAGGCCACCCCTCCTCAGCCAAGTAATGTTTTGACCAATAGGCTGGAAGATTCGATCTTGTTTGAAAATGACGGGTTGCTGGTCATTAACAAGCCGCCGGGTTTGGCGGTTCACGGTGGCAGTGGAGTGAGCCTGGGATTGATTGAGGTATTACGCCAGATGCGTCCGGACGCTCGTTATCTTGAGTTGATCCATCGACTGGATAGAGACACCTCCGGGTGCATCATGATCGCTAAAAAACGTAGCATGCTGCGGCATCTGCAAGCCGCTTTGCGCAATAAGGGGCAGAGTGGGGTGCGCAAGGTATACCAAGCGCTGGTTAATGGTGTGTGGCCGATCGCATGTCGGCGGGTCGATGCCCCGTTGCTCAAGAGTGAGGTGGGTGATGGAGAGCGCATCGTTAAAGTTGATCATGAAGGAAAACCGAGCCTCACGGAATTTGCGATACTCCAAAATTTTCGGGATTTTACATTGATAGAGGCTCGGCCTATTACCGGGCGCACCCATCAAATACGAGTTCATGCACAGTATGCTGGCCACAGTCTGGTCGGAGATGAAAAGTATGGCAGTGATCAGGTTAATGAAAGCATGCGCCGATTGGGCCTAAAGCGTCTGTTTTTACACGCGGCAGAACTGGGTTTCTATTTGCCGGATCAGTCGGAGTTAACGGTAGTCAGGGCTCCTTTGGCGTCTGATTTGGCCGGGCCATTGGCCAAGCTAGCTAAAAGCTAGGCTCTTTTGAGTATTGGGTTGCGGGAGATAAATAGTTGTTATTAATTTTTGATTGGGATGGAACCCTGAGTGATTCAACCGGGAAAATTACACAAGCCATGCAAATGGCTGCCGAAGATCTGGGTTGGGAAATACCGCTGGATAGCGAAGTTCATAACATCATTGGTTTGGGGTTGCCTGAAGCCATTGCCCAGCTCTTCCCTTTGCTTGGTGAAACGGGCCGCCAAGGCATCCGTGAACGCTATGCGGCCCATTTTGTCTCTCTGGATCAGCAACACCCGTCGGCTTTTTTCCCCGCAGTTCAGGAAACCCTGGAGTATCTGCGGGCAGAAGGGCATCAACTTGCCATAGCTACCGGTAAAAGTCGTCGGGGGCTGGATCGAATTTTAACTAATCTGGGAATGTCTTCATTTTTTCATGCGACGCGTTGCGCGGATGAGACGGCATCCAAGCCGCATCCGCTCATGTTGGAGCAGTTGTTAAATGAGTTCTCGGTGCCCTCTGCAGAGTCCGTTATGATTGGGGATACGGAATACGACATGGCTATGGCGCGCACAATAAATATGCCGCGTATTGCGGTGAGTTATGGTGCCCACCATGTGGAGCGTTTACATCCTTACGAGCCGGAACTGTGTATGGACCGTTTTGATGAACTACTCAGATGGCCGCGCCTCGTTTAGCACCTAATACTTCAATCCCCTCTCTATTTAGCATGTCGATCAGAGCAATTAAAGGAAGACCGATTAACGTATTGGGGTCTCTGCCGTTCAGCGTATCAAAGAGGGCGATTCCCAGCCCTTCGGATTTAAAGCTACCTGCACAGTCATAAGGTTGTTCCCTCTGCAGATAATTTTCTATTTGTGCTTCTGTCAGCTGGCGAAATGTGACTTGATAAATTTCGCAGCATGTCTGTGTGGTTCTTGTCGTGGCGTTGTAAAGAGTCAAACCGGTAAAGAAAGTCACCTGTTTACCGCTCACCGTTTCCAGTTGCGCTTTGGCATTGGCATGATTGCCGGGTTTCCCGAGGATTTGATTTTCAAGCGAAGCAACCTGATCTGAGCCGATGATCAGTCCGGTCGGATAGTGCGGCGCAAGCGCCATTGCTTTGAATTTTGACAGCCGTTTAACCAGTTCTGTGGGAGATTCGCCGCCTATAGGCGCCTCATCTATATCGGGTGCCTGCCATCGATAGTTGATTCCCAATTTATTCAATAGTTGACGACGGTAAACGGAGCTGGAGGCCAGGATAATATCGTGCATGAAACCCTCAGAATCATAGATGAGGTGGCTATTCTATGCTGCAAGCACTAAATAGCGCCATTTAGATACATTTTCTTTGACAGAAGTAGAGCAGATCCCTATTATTGCGCGCTTATGTTT
>CAMPIG010000043.1 GCA_946886255.1 uncultured Cellvibrio sp.
CCGAACATTGTGACGGTGTACGATGTGGGTGAAGAACATGACCTGGCGTTTATCGCGATGGATTATGTTGCGGGCCAACCTTTGAGCAATTTTATTGCACCGAAAAATTTATTACCGATTGCGCAAGTGTATCGCATCGTAGCCGACGTAGCAGAAGCGCTCGCCTATGCGCACAGCCGGCAAATTGTGCATCGCGATATTAAGCCAGGTAACATTCTGTACCACCCGGACAGCAAGAAGGTGACGGTGACGGATTTCGGTATCGCGCGTATTGTGAGCGACGCACGCACACAAACCGGTGAGATTATCGGCAGTCCTTTGTATATGTCGCCCGAGCAAGTGAAAGGCCAGAAGGTGGGTGAGGCCAGCGATATCTTCAGCTTGGCAGTGACTTTTTTCCAATTGCTCAGCGGTGAGCTGCCTTTTCATGGCGATAATATTGCCGGCTTGAGTTATCAAATTATTCACGGCAAACATAAAAATATTCGTGATCTGCGTTCACAAATCCCCACCAGTGCCAGCCGTATAATCAACAAGGCACTGCAAAAGGAACCGGGTGATCGTTATGGCAACGCCACCGACATGGCGCGTTCGCTACGCAAGGCATTACAAAAAGATTTTGCCTGATTTTTTTATTCTTTTTACAACCCGCGAGGACTCTTTATGGCAATGCTCGTACAACTGATCGACGACGTGGTCGCCAACAAATTTGAATTGCGCCAGGGCACCCTGGAGATTGGCCGTCATCCCGCCAGCGATATCCAGATTGATGACTCCGCCGTAAGCGCGCGTCACGCCAATGTATTGGTTAAACCCAACGAACATTTTCCGCAATTTAATGAGTACTACCTGATCGACCTCAACAGCACCAACGGAACCTTTATCAACGATCAGCGCATTAATGGTACCCAGCGTTTGCATCACAATGACCAGGTGCGTATCGCCTGGAACCAATTCAAATTTGTCGACAACAACGAAGCCACCCTGGAAAAAACCGCCCACATTATCCCGGCGGTCTGATCGCTCCTGTTTGCTGCCAGCGTCTCTGACGCTGGCAGAATCCCGCCCTCGCCGCTAGAATACGCGGCCTTATCACCCGATCACGACACGCCTCCAGATCGCCTTTTGAACGGCGGTTGCATTCCGAACAGGACGAACCTCATGGGACACAAGACAGCACTTTTTACCCTGCACCAGGCTATGGGCGGCAAGCTGGTGGATTTCGGCGGTTGGGATATGCCGTTGCACTATGGCTCGCAGCTGGAAGAGCACCACAAGGTACGCCGCGCCGCCGGTATGTTTGATGTGTCCCACATGACCGTCGTGGATGTCAGCGGTACTGATGCCAAAGCCTACCTGCAACGCCTGCTCGCCAATGATGTGGCCCGTGTTGAAAACCAGCCGGGCAAAGCCCTCTACAGCGCCATGCTCAATGAAGCGGGCGGCGTTATTGATGACCTGATCGTGTACAACATGAGCGGTTGGTTCCGCGTGGTGGTTAACTGCTCAACCCGGGAAAAGGATCTGGCCTGGATGAACCGCGTGGCCGCCGATTTTGCGGTCGAGCTGCAAGAGCGCGACGACCTCGCCATGATCGCGATTCAGGGCCCCAATGCCATGACGCTGACCAAACAGGTCGTCGGTGAGCCGCGCGCGGCACTGATTGATCAATTGGCGGTCTTTCAGGGCAAAGAGAGCGGTAGCTGGTTTATCGCACGCACGGGGTATACCGGCGAAGATGGTGTTGAAATCATGCTGCCCAACGGTGAAGCCCCCGGCTTCTGGCAAGCCCTGGCCAATGCCGGCGTCGCACCCTGCGGATTAGGCGCCCGCGACACCTTGCGTCTGGAAGCCGGCATGAACCTGTATGGCCATGAGATGGATGAAGACACATCTCCGCTGATAGCCAACATGGGTTGGACTATTGCCTGGGAACCGGCAAGCCGGGACTTTATCGGCCGCCCGGTGATCGAAGCGCAAAAAGCCACCGGGGCGCAGCAGAAACTGGTGGGGCTGGTTCTGCGCGAGCGCGGTGTATTGCGTGCTGAACAGCTTGTGGTGCTCGAAGGCACCGACGCGCGTGGTGTGATTACCAGCGGCACATTTTCGCCGACCTTGGGCTATTCTATTGCTTTAGCCCGGGTTCCGGTTAGCATCGGCAGCCACTGCCAGGTTGAAATGCGCGGCAAGCTGGTCACGGTCGAAGTGGTTAAACCAAACTTTGTACGCCACGGCCAGCCGCTGGTGTAACGCGAACAAAATTACGTCATCCATTATTTTTCACAGGACTTTAGCAATGAGCGAAATTCGCAAAGAACTCAAATATCTCAGCAGTCACGAGTGGGCGCGGGTGGAAGAAGATGGCACCGTGACCATCGGTATTACTGATCACGCACAGGATGCCCTGGGCGATGTGGTGTATGTGGAAGTGCCGGAAGTCGGCAGCACCGTGACCGCGGGTGAAGAGGCGGGTGTGGTTGAGTCTGTGAAGGCGGCGTCGGATATTTATTCGTTGGTGTCTGGCGAGGTGGTTGAGGTGAATGAGCAGTTGCAGGATGCGCCGGAGACGGTGAATGCTTCTCCCTATGACGATGGCTGGTTCTTTCGCGTGCGCCCGGATGATTTGTCTGAGCTTGAGAATGCGTTGGATGCGGATGATTATCGTAGTGTGGTGGAAGACGAAGAATAGGTTTCTTGCTGAGACTGAATATAGAAGAGCTTTACTCCGCACGCCGTTTTGCATTGAAGGGTTTGTTTCGAAAACGCATGAATACATCCCTGTAGCTCCCTCAAGTCGTCCCTGACTTGAGGGTTTCGAAACAAACCCTTCAATGCAAAACTCACACTGATTTCTCCTGCGAGTGAGTGATTTTAATTCAGTCACTTTGAGTGGGTTTTATTTGGGGAAGTAACCCTCAAAATAGGTCTTGAAGTTATAACTATTTTTCTAAGCGGGAATGGACATAAAAAGCGCGGCTAAGGCCGCGCTTTTGCTTTAATCCTTTCCTCTCGATTGAGCAGATATTCTTGCGGGATTGGGTAGAGGTTTGCGGGACCATCACCGACATGGACGACCCACACGGATGTGGGAAGTTTCCCGAAGCGCCGGGAGCGCGAAGGGATGTCGGTGCTGAGCCTACAGGGACGTATTCACGGCGTGTCTCGCACACCGCTACCCAATCCTTCACACAACCCAAAAAACTAAGCCACCTGATCCAACGTCACCGCCGTAATCCCCCGCTGCACCAACCACTCCGCCAGCTTCGGCAACTGCTGCACAATCAAATGCGGATGGTTATGTTGCCGCTGCCCATCATGCATCAACACAATATCCCCGAATTTGATATCGTGCAGCCGCTGCGCAACACCCGTCTCCGTCCCCATCGGCCCCCAATCAATAATGCTATGACTCCACAACACCGTCGTCATGTTTTCCGCCTGCACCTGCTTAAGCATGGCGCGGCGTAAACGACCGTGAGGTGGGCGGAACCAGCGCGGTGTCTGGCCGGTGATTTTTTGAATCGCTTCGGAGCCGCGGGCGACTTCATCTCGCGCGCGACCGGGCGAGATCATCCACGGATGACGGTGGCTGTAGGTGTGATTGCCGACGGTGTGGCCTTCGCTCAACATGCGTTCCACCAGTCGCGGGAAGCGCTCGGCGGCTTCGCCCAGCACGAAAAAGCTCGCGCGGATTTTGTGCATGGCAAGCAGATCGAGGATGGCCGGTGTGTAGACCGGATCGGGGCCGTCGTCGAAGGTCAGGCACACCAGCGGGCTGTGCAGGTAGCCGGACACATGTTTGAGGTCTTTAAGAATAGTCGGCGAGGCGGACTGCCGGGGTTGGGTCGGATTCAAAACCACCGGATTCACTATTACGCGTTTTGCGATTTCGGAATTCATCAGTGTGGGACTCCTCGGAAAAATAGTTAAGCAAATTATGACGAGTCAACCAGAACGCATGAGGTTGCAAGCGGTCATTTTCGCGTGCAGCCAACGTGGGGAAAAATGCTTTTAATAACAAACGAAAATAAAACTGACGTACACGATTAAGCCATGAAGCGGGCAGACGCTCGATCATAAAACCCACTTTCTCACCGTGGGGTGCAATCCAGGTCACGCCGTGTAACGCTTTAATGTCTTTAAATTTTTCTTCGCTGGCCATGCGTGTGGCCAGGTGGTTCAGCGATTTCACCAGCAGGCGCCGAAAGCGTAGGGCGCCGCGTGCGTATTCGCGCGGGTTATTGCCGGCATTAAAGCACTCATGATTGAAATGCAGGATCGCCAATGCGTCGCCCGGCTCCAGCCAGGTGCCGTCATTCATCACCTTGCGTTCACCCTCATAGCTTTCGTAAGAGAGACTTAACAATTCATCAATTTTTTCGACCCGATGCAAGCGACGCCACAAGGCGTCGTACCAGGTCATCACACGATTAAACCAGGTCCCTGACATCATTTATTCCTGTGCTGAGTGGCGTTGCCAACGACCGATACGTTTTTCACGCTCAAGATTCTCAATCTGCGTAACGATCGTCTTGGCGGCGTAGCGATGTCCCTGTTGTTCGGCGCGTTTTTTCATATTGCGCAGTTCGTCCGGGTTGTCAAATAACTTATGCAAGGCTCCCGGTAAATCCGGCACGTCCACCCGCAGGCCAGCGCCGTGTTCTTGCAGGAATTGAACGTTGTGTGCTTCCTGACCGCCGAGACAGCAGGTGGCGATGAAGGGGCGGCCGCAGGCGAGGGTTTCGCTGACGGTGAGTCCGCCAGGTTTGCCGACTACTACGTCGGCGGCGCGCAACAAGTTGACCATATCATCGGTCCATGAATACAACCTGAATCGGTCCGGATTGATGCGGGCGAGGTATTCCAGTTCACCCTGTCCACCCAAGGAATTGCTGGCGGTAACCAGCACGCGATAGGGACGGCTATCATCGAGCACGAGTTGGCGAACAGCATCAAGAATGCCGATACCGCATTGTCCGCCGGTAATCAAAATAGTAGGGCGCTCATCCAATCCAAGGTTTTGGCGCGCCCGGGTCTGGGAGGGGGGATTTTCAAACGCGGGCATCAATGGGATACCGGTAATCTGGATACGATTAGCTGATACACCCTGCTCCGTCAGCGCGTGCGCCACGCGTTCATGGCCGACACAATATAAATGCGTAGTATCGCGCACCCACACACCGTGGGCGCCGTAGTCAGTCGGCACGCCGATAATCGGCTGCGTCACTACGCCTTTTTGAATGGATCGGCTCAGCAATGCATTGGGGTACATCTGGGTGGCAACAAGCAAATCCGGCGCATAGCTGGTGACGTAATTTTTGAGCCGTGAAGCGAGGATGCTGTAAACCAATCCCAACAAACCCTGGAGTACGAGGCGGCCTGCTGGAAAGCGCGGCCGATAACAAATGCCGTTGATCAGGGTATTAATCAATGCACTATCTAGATTCTTGTAGGAATTGGAGAACGAAAACAGGGAATGCTCGTTAACATCGGGATACCAGCGGTGTTGTTGCTCGGTCAGGAAGTCCACCAGTTCTTTGTCCGGCGGTGTCTTACCGGCCAACTGTCGGTAGAGATCCTTATCCATGTCATAAAGCTTTTGATAAAGTGCCGGGTGTTCTGCAGTCATGCGCAGGTAGCCATCTTTAACGGCTGCACTGACATCTTCATCGAGCAAATGGGTGACATCAAGACATTGGGTTTCGATGTCCGGATAGCGATTGCGCAGGGCGAGGTCAATCGCTTCTGCGGCGCGAGTGTGTCCATAGCCGGGGCTGGAGGTTAAAAACAATATTTTCATGCCACACGCTTCCTTTTTTCTTCCGGAAATCCATAGTTATTGTTGTTTGCTGACGATAAAACAACGGATAAATAAACGAACGGCAACGCGCAAAACAATAGCGCTTTTACGTGCAGGATGCACCGGGCAGTTTGTAAGGAATTGCGCATCGTTCGGTAAGAGGCGGTCAGCCGCTCCGGCATTCGCCATACGCTAGCCTGCTGGTTGGCAAAAGGGAGGTCTGTGCGGGCTCTCACATAAGTTTCTGGCTACTATTCATCTTTATGCGGCGGGTTTTTAGCGGGGCCTTCCAGTAATGCCAGGAAGTGCGGCATGACCAGGAAGACGGCTAATGCCAGGAGAGTACACAGAATGGCAGACGCTTCGCGCCCCAATCCGGCCGCCACGCCGATAGCGGCGGTCAGCCAGATGCCCGCCGCCGTTGTCAGTCCCTTGAGATGTTTTTCATCGCTGCCTTTGATAATCGCGCCAGCGCCCAGAAAACCGATACCGGAAATCACGCCCTGCACAACACGGCTCATCTCCGCATCAGAAATTCCCGCCTCTTGCGGAATCAGCACAAACAGCGCGGCGCCGATGGCGACCAGCATATGCGTTCGGATACCCGCCGCTTTACCCCGCTGTTCTCGTTCAAACCCGAGGATGCCGCCGAGCAGCGCGGCCATGAACAGGCGCACACTGATACGAGTGATTTCAGTTACATCTTTTATGTCGGAAAATTCAGCCACAATGGTGCTGGAAATTTGCTGCCAGAGACTCATTCGTTTTTTCTCGGTAGAAGGCACCAATTTGGTGCCGGTAGTGCAGGGCAGGTTCACCTTGTATCCAGATTATCATCATAGTCGGAGGTCGCCACGGTGCGTTAACCAACAGTCGTTGGTGGCCTACCGTTTTATCATGGCGCTTAGCTTGTGACATCTACTGTAAATTCACCGATATACAATGCTGTGCAGCACGCAGCCTGATGTGGCCCACGCTCTTCTCCCAATCTTCTCACCGATTGCAGCGCCTCTTTCCCATAAAAGAGTTGGCATCAGTGCGTCGACCAGTTGATGATGGACGCTTGACCCGGCGTGATTTGTGCAGTGATTTGAAGTAAGAACTCAGATCAGCGTCGGTGTGTACGAGAGTGTTCGTTAGCTCTCACAGAGAAAAACGGCAGCAAACCATTTTTTATCAGGAGAGTCATCTGAACTCTCGATAGCGTTTACCATCGGTAACAGAAATCCAGCAGGAGATTGAATGGATGATGTGTAATGTCATCACCCGTAGTGGGAGCCTACCAAAACGTTTTATTCGCGGAATCTGGTTTATGACGTTCTTATGCTTCGGCGTCATGGCACAAGCGCAACAACAGGCGCCGGTGTCCAGTGTTTCATCGTCATCAGCAATTGATTCTCCCGTTGCTGATCCCGTCATCGACGACCCCGAGCCTAATGCGCTGTTCAACGCGATTGAGGCACGCGCGAAAAGTCTGGCACAAGACGACTTCAAACCGATAGAAGCCAATATTCCCGATGAACTGGCCAACATGAATTATGACCAGTATCGATCAATTCATTTTCGTCCGGAAGCGTCTCTCTGGCGCGGTGAGTCCCTGTTTGAAATCCAATTGTTCCATCCCGGTTTCTTATACCGGGAGCCGGTCGTACTGCATATGGCCAGTAGCGCGGGCGATCCTTCGTTGAAATTCAAGCAGGACTTTTTTAACTATGTTGGCCAGGCTGAAGCACTGGCCGGCAAAGCGCCGGAAAATATCGGCTTTGCTGGCTTCCGTGTGCATTACCCGCTCAACACCAACGAATATAAAGATGAGTTCCTGGTGTTTCAGGGCGCCTCTTATTTTCGCCTCGTAGGGCCGGGCCAGGTTTACGGCTTGTCAGCTCGCGGGCTGGCGATTGATACGGCGGAATCCAGTGGTGAGGAGTTTCCGGTGTTTCGCGAGTTCTGGCTGGTAAAGCCCGAGCCGGATCAAACCCGCCTGGTGCTATATGCCTTGCTCGACAGCCCATCGGTGACCGGTGCCTATCGCTTTGAAATAACACCCGGTGCGCCCACCGAAATGGGGGTGGAGGCGCGTTTGTTTGCACGGCGTGATATTAAAAAACTGGGCATAGCGCCGCTCACCAGCATGTTCCATCACGGGGAAAACACCACCCGGTTTGTGGATGACTTCCGCCCGGAAGTTCATGATTCTGATGGCTTGCTGGTGGCGGCGGCCAATGGCGAATGGATTTGGCGTCCGCTGAGCAATCATCGTGCGTTGCGCGTGTCTTCACTCGTCGACGAAAATCCGCGCGGCTTTGGTTTATTGCAGCGTGATCGCGATTTTAACCACTACCTGGATATGGAAGCCGATTACGAACTGCGCCCCAGCCTGTGGGTGATGCCGCAGGGCGAGTGGGGCAAGGGCCGTGTGGAGCTGGTAGAGATTCCCACCGACAGTGAAGTCAATGACAATATCGTGGCTTATTGGGTACCTGAGCAAGTATTCAAAGCGGGCGAAACTCGCCGTTTCAGTTATCGCTTGCGCACCTTCGATCAACATTTGGCTGAACAGGGCGGCGCCCGCGTGCTACGTACTCGCATCGGTTGGGGAGCTGTGCCCGGCCAAAGTAACCCGCCGCCGCACAGCAAGCGGCAGTTTGTGATTGATTTCCGTGGTGGAGAGTTGGAGAACCTGTCGGCCGATGTACCGCTGGAAGCGGAGCTGCAAAAAAATTCCGGCACGATGACAGACTTGATGGTGACGCGTTTACCTGACCAAAAAACCTGGCGCGTATCCTTCAAGCTGGAACCCGAAGGTAATAACCTGGTGGATATGCGCATGTTCATCAAACTGCGTGACCAACGCCTGACTGAGGTATGGAGTTATGTCTGGTATCCCGATGCAATTCAATAAGCTGCAGGTGCGCGCGTTACCCGTTGACGCGCGTCTGCAACCGGAAAACAGTATTCGCTTACCGGGAGAATCGATTCGCCGCCCGCTATTTTTTACCCTGGTTTTAGGCACCACCGTCGCCGGGGTCTCGATCATGTTCAATATCCTTGCCGCCAATAATCTGATGCCGCTGGAAGCTGTGCTGCTGTTTTTATTTTCGATTACCTTTGGCTGGATCACGATCTCTTTCTGGAGTGGCCTATGCGGGTTTGTGCTGCAGATGATGCAGCGTGATCCGCTGTCGTTAAAAAAAATGGATCTCGACCGCTATCGCCGCCAACCGATTACCACTCGCACGGCTGTGGTAATGCCGGTGTACAACGAAGACACGCGGCGCGTCATCGCCGGTTTTGAGGCGAGTCTGCGGTCGCTTACGGCTACCGGTGAGATGGCCCATTTTGATTTTTATCTCTTGAGCGACACTACCGATCCCGAGGTTGCCCAGGCCGAACTTGATGCCTGGCAACAGTTGCGTGAGCGGTTGGGCGAATTATCGGCGCAGATTTTTTATCGCCGCCGGGAAAAAAATATTGCGCGCAAAGTCGGTAACCTCGCCGATTTTTGTCAACGGTGGGGCAGTAATTACGAACACATGATAGTGCTCGATGCCGACAGCATCATGACCGGTGACTGCCTGTTGCAGATGACGCGCGCGATGCAAGCTAACCCGCGTGCCGGTTTAATTCAAACAGTGCCGATTCCGGTGAGGCAAACGACTTTTTTTGGACGCTTTGTTCAATTTGCGGCGGTACTTTACAGCCCCATGCTGGCAACAGGTTTAGCGTTCTGGCAAACCAACGCTGCAAACTATTGGGGGCACAACGCGATCATCCGGGTGCGCCCATTTATCGATTATTGCGGTCTGCCCAGCTTACCCGGCAAAGCCCCCTTCGGTGGCGACATTTTAAGCCATGATTTTGTGGAGGCGGCGATGCTACGTCGTGCCGGCTGGGATGTCTTTTTACTGGCGGATCTGGAGGGCAGTTACGAAGAAGTGCCCTGTAATATTATCGACTATGCCAAGCGGGATCGTCGCTGGGTGCAAGGTAATATCCAGCATCTCGGCTTGCTCGATATTGCCGGTCTGCATCCCGTCAGTCGTTTGCATTTTTTATTGGGTGCAGTCGCTTATATTTCATCATTGATCTGGCTCGCCATGCTCGCGCTGAGTACTGCCGACGCCGTTATCCGCGCGATCAACAGCAATGTATATTTCACGGAAGCCTATCAATTATTTCCCAACTGGCCGATTGCGAAGACCGGCTTGATCGTTGCGCTAATCAGCTTGACCCTCACGTTATTACTCATGCCTAAAATCATGGGCATTGTGGTGGCTATTGCACATCGCAATCGCGCTTTTGGTGGCACTTGGGCCATTATCAAAGGCGCTTTTATCGAAACCCTATTTGCTATCCTGATTGCGCCGATCATGATGGCGTTTCATGCATACTTTGTTGTTTCAGTGATATTGGGTTTTAAGGTGAACTGGGATGCGCAGGAGCGGGAAGGCCGGCTGTTGCCATGGGGTGAAGCGATTGCGCGCACCTCGCGCACCACTCTGGTGGCCATAGCCTGGGGTGTTGTGACTTTTATCTACGCGCCGATTTTTTTCTGGTGGTTGATGCCGATCCTGACCGGGCTGGTGCTGTCGGCACCTATCGTCCGCTATTCAAGCAGTTTGTATCTGGGGGAATTGATGCGGCGCAAGCGTATCTTTTTATGCCCGAGTGAAACTGAGGACGACCCCGTATTAAGGGATATGCAACATTTACTGATTCAGAAAATTTCACCGCTGCCCTCACCGGCCACGGCACCGGCTTTACCGCCAGATAAGTGGACCGAAATGCGCGAGCAAAATCTCGCACAAATGCCGTTTTAACCCAGGTGATATTGTTGAAGGCTCGTTGCGTGATAACAGCAAGGATTTTTTCAGTAATATTTTCTTGGCCAGCCTTAACTGGCCGCCTCAATCTCCTCGCTGACTAACAGCCAATTTTCTTCGCATTCCATTAACTGCGGTTGCAGCTTGGTTTGCTCTGCCAATAATGTTTGCAAATGTGCTTTGTTGACGTCTTCATAGATACTGACATCACTGAGTTGCGCTTCGATCTCGCCGAGCCTGCGTTGCAATTTTTCCATCTGGCTTTCGAGGCTTTTTAATTTATTGGTCAGTGGCTTGAGTTGTTGCCGTTGCGCCGCCGATTGCTGGCGAAGATTTTTTTTGTCTACCTTGGGCGAGTTGTCAGTGGACTTCTCCTCGCTGGGTGCGGATTGTTTTTGTTGGGCAAGCCAGCGGTAATAATCTTCCAGGTCACCATCAAATTCGCTCACGCGACCGTCTGCTACCAATAAAAATTGGTCCACGGTATTGCGCAACAAGTGACGATCGTGTGACACAACGATGACGGCACCTTCAAATTCCTGCAAGGCCATGGTCAATGCCTGACGCATCTCCAGGTCGAGATGGTTGGTAGGTTCATCAAGCAGTAGTACATTAGGCTTTTGCCAGGCGATGATCGCCAGTGCCAGGCGCGCTTTTTCGCCGCCGGAAAAATGGGTAATGGGCTCAAAAGCACGCTCACCGTGAAAATCAAAACTACCGAGAAAATCGCGTACTTCCTGTTCACGTGCCTGAGGTGACAGCCGCTGGATATGCAGCGCCGCAGAAGCCTTTATATCCAATGCTTCCAATTGATGTTGGGCAAAATAACCCAGCTTGAAATGTTCGCCATTGGTTCGTTCTCCGGCCAGCAGCGGCAGACTGCCGGCCAGGGTTTTAATCAAACTGGATTTTCCTGCACCGTTAGGGCCCAGCAAACCGATGCGGGTTTCCGGCACAATACTCAGTTCAATTTTTTGCAGGATAGTTTTGTCGCCATAACCAATTTCACCGCGCGCAATGTGTACCAGCGGCGTGGACATCTTATCGGCGCAGGTAAATTCAAAATTAAATGGAGAGTCGATGTGCGCCGGGGCAATTTTCTCCATACGTTCGAGTTCTTTGATCCGGCTTTGGGCCTGGCGTGCCTTGGAAGCCTTGGCGCGGAAGCGGCGAATAAAATCTTCAATGTGCGCAATGCGTTCCTGCTGTTTCTCGAAACTCACTTGCTGTTGCGCCAGCTTTTCAGCGCGTTGCCGTTCAAAGGCGGAATAGTTACCGGCATAGTTATCGAGTTTGTTCCGCTCGATGCACACGGTGCGATCAATAATATTGTCGAGAAAATCCCGGTCGTGGGAGATGATAATCAGCGTACCGGAGTAACGCTGTAACCATTGCTCCAACCACAGCGTCGCATCCAGATCCAGGTGGTTGGTGGGCTCGTCGAGCAACAGCAGATCGGAAGGGCACATCAATGCCTGGGCAAGATTGAGACGGATGCGCCAGCCACCGGAGAAATCGCTTACCGGGCGAATGTCATCACCCGGCGCGAAGCCCAGGCCACTCAATAATTGTTGCGCGCGTGCTGGCGCTGAGTACGCAAAAATCTGCTCCATCTCGCCATATAGATGCGCGAGCCGGTCGCCATCCTGCCCGGCAGCGGCAATCTCCCGTTCGAGGCGGCGCAACTCGGTGTCACCATCAAGCACATAGTCCAGTGCTGACCGTTGGGTATGCCCCACCTCTTGGGCCATATGCGCGATGCGCCATTGGCGGGGTACCTCGCAGCTGCCGGTGTCACTGGCAATCTTACCCAGCAACATCTGGAAGAGCGTAGATTTACCGCTGCCATTGGCACCGATCAGACCGATCTTTTGGCCCGGAAAAATGGTGAGGTCGGCGGATTCCAGTAAAAATTTACTGCCGCGCTGTAAGGCGATGTTTTGTAATTGAATCATGGCGCGCATTCTAGCAGACTGCTTCGCAGCCGATGTGTATCGGACAATGAAAATTAGGACAATTTATTGTGTAACCCGGAGCAATCGATATGACGCCGCCAACGCCATCTTTATGGGATTTTTCCCTCGCGCTTTATAGCGCGCCAGATGTAGAAAGCATTTGCTTGCGGTTGCAGGATGACTTTCAGGTCAACGTCAATATCCTGCTGTGGTGTTGCTGGCTGGAAGTGCACGGCATTCGCCTGACCGCGATGCGCCTGGAGCAGGCTTGCCAACGTATCGATTCATGGGATCAAACTGTTGTCGCGCCTTTGCGGCATCTGCGACGAGATATAAAACAGCGTTACCTTGCGAATGACCCGCAGATTGAAGCCTGTCGTCAGACGATCAAGACAGCGGAACTGGCGGCGGAAAAAGTGGAACTGGATTGGCTGGAAGCGCTGGCAAACGATTGGCTTGCTGACGTAATGCCATTATTACGTGGAGAAAATTTAGCGAGCTATCTGAACACGCTTCGTGTGCCAGGAAATGTGATCGACGACGTATCTACCCATTTGGTAACAAGAAAGCACTGCAAATAAAAACGGACGCCGGAGCGTCCGTTGCTTCAGTTAAAACTTATCGTCGTTTCCGAACAGGCTGCCGGTTGCAGGAGAGGGTGATGTCGGTGCATCCGGTACTTGTGTAGCTTTCGGGAGTGGGTTATCGCGCGGTTCAATCATGCCGATGGTGGTATGGCTGGGAATCGGCTTTTCATGGGTGTCGGTCACAACAGTATTCACAGCCGCCGGTTCTGCCGCTTTGGGTGCAGGTGCTGCGGGGTTTTTCTCAGCTTTTGGCTCCGCTTTTTTTGCGGGTTTTGCCGCTGCTTTCTTTTCAGTGGGTTTCTTTTGTTCTGCTACGGGCTTCTTGTTGGCTGGTTGGGTGGCCGCTTTGGTTTCACCAGCTGGTTTTTCGGTGGTTGCCGGTTCCGCTTTTTTAACGGCCGGTTTTGCGGCGGCTTTCTTTGCGGGTTTTGTCTTTGGCTTAGCTTTGGCTTTGGCCGGGGCGGCTGCCGCTGATGGGTTGCTTACCGCAGCTGGCGATTCAGTTTTTTGAGTGGATGCCTTTTTGGCGGCTTTAGCAGGTTTCGGCGCGCTGGTCTTTGTTGTTTTCTTTGCGGTTTTGGCCGGCTTGGCTTTGCTCGGCTTGGTGGCTTTGACAACGGCTTTGCTCATCTCAGCTGCATTTTTTTTCTCTGCGCGCAGTGCTGTGACAACCTCATGGGCAGCAACCAATGTTTTGTTTTGTTCTGCTGCATCAATTTTCAGTTTTTGCAGACGGGCTTTGGCCGCTGCGGTCGTTGCCGCTTTGCCGCGCAGGTCGGCCAGCTTTTTGGCTGATGCTGCTGCGGATTTTTGTGCGGCAGCAAGTGCTTTTTCTGCTGCGTTGAGTTTTTGTGCCCGCGCCTTTTCGAGCTCGGCACTTACTTTGGCAATCTGCTTTTCAATGTCAGCGATCGAGACTGAGGTTGTCTTTTTGGCGGCCATGACGGTGTCCTATCGGTTTAGTGGTGGTAACAGTGAATGATGCAATCGCGTGTATAAATCCAAACGCAAGCTTATGACGAATATACGGCTGAAACGGCAACTATCTTTTACATCAAGATGAGCTTCTGAACCGGCCTCATTGTAATCGTGGTTTTTAAAAAAGTGTATGTCTGCTAACGAACAAAAATGCTGATTTTTTGTACGTATGCTCAGTGTCGAGTCGTATGGCGGCTCCTTCCAGGGAAAATAAAAGCAAATCCAAATATGAATCTCTGCTAAAGGTCGATTTATCGACGATTCGAACCAAGCGCAAAAATAATAGTCAGAGGGAGCGCCGGTTCACGTTAAGGCAAGCATAGGGACCAGCAACTTGCCCGCCGATTGCATCGCAGATTCCGCACAAAACCCGCAGAATTCAGCAAAAAAACCGCAAAAAAGGCTCACAACGTCTCCCAGTTGGTATACCATTGGCGGCTTCTCTGGCCCCTGAAGTAGTGGATTTGCCGGGTTGGATTTAATCGGTCGACCGGCCCTTATGTCCTGGCTGGATAGATTAGGAAGCAAATACATCAATAAAATTAAGGTGTCATATGATTAACAAAAAACTACTTGTGGGCTTGGTGTCTTCTGTTGTTCTGGTGGTGGGTTGCGAGAAACAGGCTGAGGAACCCAAAGCTGTTGAGTTGACCACGCTTGAGCAGAAGGTGAACTACACCATCGCCCGCAATCTGGCAAATAACTTCAAGCAAAATGGTCTGGTAGTTGATCCGGACAGTTTCATGTTAGCGCTTAACGATGTGCGTGACGGTGTTGATTCCCGTCTGACCGAAGAAGAGATGCAGACTGTCATGCAGACCTTCCAGGAACAAGCCATGGCCAAGCGTGAAGAAGAGCAGAAAAAAATCGCCGATGAGAATGCTGAGAAAGGCAAGGCATTCCTTGAGGAAAACAAGGCTAAAGAAGGTGTGACTACCACTGAAAGCGGTTTGCAATATCGCGTGATCACCGAAGGTTCTGGCGTTAAACCAAAAGCAACTGATACTGTGACTGTGCACTACAGTGGCAAATTGTTGGATGGTACTGAATTTGACAGTTCCTATTCACGCAACGAGCCAGCGACTTTTGACCTGAACAGTGTGATTCCTGGTTGGACTGAAGGTTTGCAGTTGATGCCACAAGGTTCCAAGTGGGAATTGGTTATCCCGTCTGACCTGGCATACGGCCCCGGCGCCAACGGCCCGATTCCGCCAAACTCTGTGCTGGTGTTTGAAGTGGAGTTGCTGGAAGTGAAAGCGGCTGAGGCTGAGAAAAAATAGATACTTTGCCCACCCATAAAAAAACCCGCTGAAGAGCGGGTTTTTTTATGGGTGTCGATTCTATCGATCTACTTATTGCCGGGACGGCTAGCTAACCAGATCTTTGTGGGACGTGTGCAACACTGCAATCATGCGATCCTCGGCGCTGAAACGCACTTCCAGGGTTTCTCCCAATTCAGAGAGGTCAGGGTCGAGTGTCGAGAGATCATCGGTTTCCAGATATTTATCGTTGAAATCGAGAATCTGTTCAGTCGTTTTGTCGACCACGGAAAAGAGATTGCCGGCCTCTTTCAACGCCTCTGTATCCTCGAATTGCCGACCTTCTTTCATGAGTTGATCATAAATTTCAAAGTGGCCTGCCGAGACATAATCCACCAGAATTTGGCACAGGGTACGCAACTTCGCTCCGCGCAGGGCTTCGTTTTCAGTGGTGGCTTCAAGACCGCTCAGTGCGCAATATTGCACGAGCATATCTTGTCGCTCTTGCAGCCAGCGATCAATGATTACGCTGACGCCACCCCAGAGCTCTTTGGCGTTTTTACAATTGTCTAGCATGCGATATTTCCTTGAATAACCATTTTTTAAATCAGGCGAGTCAAGATAGGCTATCCCGCCGTCGACGGCAAGCCTAATCAGCCTTTCCGCCAGGTCTGAAACAGGTTGATCAATACCAGGCCGATGAACGCTACCAGTGTCCAGCCGGCGATGCTGATACCAAACAATGACCAGTCCACCTTCGCGCAATTGCCGTCGCCTTGCAGTAAAACTTCCAATGCCTGAAGAAAAGGATATACGTCAAACATATAGGAGAGACCGGGGCCGCAAGCGGGCACTTGATCTTCTGGCAAGCTTTGCAGCCACAGCTGGCGACTGGAGAAGGCGCCGCCGGTGATCGCTGCGAGAATGCCCAGGATGCTATAGACACGTCGGCCGATGCGGCCGGGATTATGCAGGAATGCGATGAGGGCAATGAACCCCACAAGAATCACGAAGGCGCGCTGGGTAATACATAAGGGGCAGGGTTCCAGCCCCATGACGTGCTCCATATAGGCAGCGATCAACATCAAACCAACACAACCGAGGAAGATAATTAGATTTGTCTGGCGAATACTGGGCAACATGGTGGATCCTTCGTTAAGGTTATGGAAGCAATAGTACGCAAAAACTCTCCGGGTGCGCCAGCCAATTGCCCGGCGTGCATCGATCGTATCTAGCGGTGTGTAGCGAGGTGCCAAAAAGCCAGTGGTTGACCGATCGTTTAACCAAGGGTTCAATACATCCGGTCTGATCATTAGTGTTTAGGAAGTGGTTATGAATATTGTTATGGGTTATTGGGGCAGACAAAGCTTATGGTTGGTTTTGATGGGATGCTTGCTGCACCCTTGTATGTCTGTTGCCAGTGGCGGTGGTGGGGGAGCCAGCGGTCCCTACATTGAACTCAACCCGGCATTCGTGGTGAATTACGGCGGCGTGGGGAAGATCAAATATCTCAAAGCAGATATCTCATTGCGGGTGGATGATCCTGATGCTATTGAAGCAGTCAACCACCATATGCCACTTATCCGCAACGCGTTGGTGTTGTTATTCAGCCGTCAGACTGACGAGGCCATGGCCAGTGTCGAAGGCAAAGAAGCCATGCGCCAGGATTCATTGGCGGAGATTAATCGTTTATTGGAAGAAGAAACCGGTCATCAGGCGGCGATCAAGGATGTATTGTTCAATAATCTGGTGATGCAGAAGTAATAGCAAAAATGTCGGAAAATCCCCTGCAATCTTCCGACATTTTTATGCACAGTTAATTGTTCACGCAACAGCGGTATTGCGCGTAATAATTTTCAAGATAAGCTTCAAACGGTAATTGCGGTGCAGCTTCAAGTTCCTGTTGTTCTGCCAGCGAATGCCGAGCAAGATTCTGGTAATACACTTCCTCTTCGGTCTCCAATGGACGGCTTGCAAAATATTGTCGATGTTGCTCCGCCAGACCCATGGTGTGTCCAAAAAATGTTTTCTGTTCGGTGCGCATATCCTGCAGCACACGTGCTGACGGCGTCAGCTCCGGATGAGTTAACTTGAGGGATTGCGCTGCGACGGCTTGCCGATACCGGTCACCGCCATTGGCTTGATCCAACAAGGCGGCACATTCAGCCGTGCCGGCCAGGATTTCTTCGGCCCAACGGCGCATGCTGATGGCTTCCCGATGACGTATCAACATCAGCGACGGATCGCGTCCTTCGTACACGACGCGCTTCTGGTTATCCTGCCCCTCACGATATTCTTCCGCGCCCGTGAGCGGGCTGTCATGCAGCAAACAAAATAATAAAAACGCATCCATCAAATGCATTTGTTCGGCGGTGATGCCGAGTGGCTCATAAGGATTGAGGTCGATACAACGCACTTCTACATATTCCACGCCACGTAAGCGCAGAGCTTGCAAAGCTGTTTCGCCGGATTGAGCCGGATGTTTGGGACGAATACTGCTGTAAAACTCATTTTCGATTTGTAGCAGGTTGGTGTTGAGCTGCTGATAGTTGCCCAGCGCATCTTTCA
>CAMPIG010000044.1 GCA_946886255.1 uncultured Cellvibrio sp.
GAGACACGCCGTGAATACATCCCTGTAGGCTCAGCACCCGCATCCATGCGGGTGATGGTCTCGGAAGTCACTATGGAATCCTCGCGAACATCTTTGCTTACGAGTATTTGGTTTTGACTGATCTACAAAAAAAACTACAACAACAATTGATTGATGGTGCTGATCAATTGTCTGTGTCATTAAACGAAACGCAGATAGAAAAATTACTGGCTTACCTCAACGAATTTGATAAATGGAACAAGGCTTACAATCTTTCAGCCATTCGTAATATTGAACAAATGGTTGCGCGGCATATTCTGGATAGCTTGAGTGTGGTGCCCTACTTTCAGCAGTCGACTTATTCCCATCTTGAAAATATTATCGATGTAGGAACTGGCGGAGGTTTGCCGGGTATTCCCCTAGCCATCATGTTTCCCGAAAAACGATTTACCTTGCTCGACAGCAACGGTAAAAAAACCCGCTTTTTATTTCACGTAAAAACCTTACTCGATTTGGATAACGTCACCGTGGAAAACCGTCGTGTTGAACAATTTCAGCCGACCGAAAAATTCCAGGCGGTGATCAGCCGCGCCTTTGCCAGTTTGCAGGATATGACCGAAGGTTGTATCCATCTGCTGGCGGACGAAGGTATCTTTATGGCCATGAAGGGCCTGTATCCCGATGATGAACTGTTGCCGTTGCAGGGCAAGGTCAGCCTTGAGGCGAGTTATCCACTCAATGTCCCCGAAACGGACGGGGAACGACACTTGCTGATTCTCAAACCTGTCGACTAAGCCTTGGCAACCTCTGGTCGCGGTGGTAAAAATCCCATCTTCCCGGTTGCCCTGAAAAAATAACTGCCACACAATAGCCCGCTGTCTCATCCGGGCCCGTTAAGGAACATCACTTGACCAAGATATACGCTGTAGCCAACCAAAAAGGCGGAGTAGGTAAAACCACTACCTGCGTCAATCTGGCCGCTTCGCTGGTGGCAACCAAAAAGCGTGTCCTGCTGGTGGATCTCGATCCGCAAGGTAATGCCACCATGGGCAGCGGTATCGACAAAGATGATGTTGAACGCAGTGTTTACGATGTACTGACCCAGCGCGCGGCAGCGGTCGACTGTATCCTCACTTCGGAAAGTGGCGGCTATCAGGTGTTGCCTGCCAACAGCGATCTCACGGCGGCGGAAGTGGAGATGCTTTCCCTGGCGAACAAAGAGCGCCTGCTGCAACAGGGTTTGCAACAGATTCGCGAGCAATACGATTACGTCATCATCGATTGTCCGCCGTCGCTGAACATGTTGACGGTGAATGCACTGACGGCCTGCGATGGTGTCATCATCGCCATGCAGTGTGAGTATTACGCCCTTGAGGGTTTGTCGGCCCTGGTTAATACCATCAACCAGATTCAGCAATTGCTAAACCCGCAATTGAAGATCGAAGGCTTGCTGCGCACCATGTACGATCCGCGCAACAGTTTGACCAATGATGTGTCGGCCCAATTGACCCAGCATTTTGGCGATCGCGTTTATCGCACCTGCATCCCGCGCAATGTGCGCCTTGCGGAAGCGCCCAGTTTCGGTCAACCCGTGTTGGCGTTCGATCGGGTATCCAAGGGTGCGATTGCTTACCTGGCGCTGGCCGGGGAAATCATTCGCCGCAATGATCCCAATTACAAACCCTCAGAATTCGTCGCTGCGGCGGAAGACCCGATTCACTAGGATTCAAGCCCGCTCCGAATAGCGGAGCTCAGAACACAGGCTCGCAAGATATGTCGTCAAAACGCAAAGGTTTAGGTAAGGGACTGGATGCACTCCTGAGTGCCGGGTTGGGAATGTCACCGCCACAGGTTGCCACCACATCTCCCACCGGAGAAACCGTTTCAACGGCTGAACAGTTACCCGTTGATGGCAAACTAGCGCATATTCCCGTGGAATTTTGTCAGCGCGGTAAATATCAGCCGCGTCGCGACATGCACCCGGAACAACTGGAAGAACTGGCGGAATCCATCAAAGCCCAAGGCGTGATGCAGCCGATTGTGGTGCGGCAGATAGGTCCGGATAAGTACGAAATTATTGCCGGCGAACGGCGCTGGCGCGCCACCCAATTGGCCGGTCTGGACAAGATTCCGGCGGTAATCCGCGATGTGCCCGACGAAGCGGCAATCGCCATGGCGCTGATCGAAAATATCCAGCGCGAAGACCTTAACCCCATCGAAGAAGCGGTTGCGCTCAAGCGTCTGCAGGATGAATTTGAGTTAACGCACCAGGAAGTGGCACAAGCGGTGGGGAAGTCGCGCACGACAGTGACCAACCTGTTGCGCTTGATTGCCCTGACTGATGAAGTCAAAACCCTGCTGGAACACGGCGACCTGGAGATGGGTCACGCCCGCGCGCTCTTGACGCTGGATGCACCAGACCAACGCGATATCGGCCGGCAGATCGTGGCGAAGGGCTTATCAGTTCGCCAAACCGAAACCCTGGTACGCAACTTTCAGGAAAATAAACACAAGGACAAGATCAAGGCGCCGGCTGCACCCTCCGCCGATATTCGGCGTCTGCAAGAACAATTGTCCGATACGCTGGGTGCCGGCGTCGAGATTCAGCATACGGCCAAAGGCAAAGGCAAACTGGTGATTAATTACAACACCCTTGATGAACTGGATGGGATTCTTGCCCACATCAAGTGAGATAGTGGATTTAGTAAGTTATTTAACGTAGAGAGCCACGGGCGCGGCGGATTTAAACTTGCTGCGCCTATTTAATGTCCCTATAATGCGGCGGCCCAATCAGGTAGCACAAAGGTTGCACCAACTTGGGCTGTTAGTTGATAAGAAGCGGCAAAAACGTCGAAGAATTGAGAAAAACAAAGCCTGAGATAGGTCGACTCCGTCCAAGCACCATAGCCAGACCACCAGTTGTGCAGCGATTGTTTATGTTGTGGCTGGCGGCGGTTGTACTGGCAGTGGCGGTAATGCCGATAGATTCCAAATGGGGTCTATCACTTTTATGGGGTTTTTCGGTTTGCTTGTTACCTGCCATCTGCTTCTCCTGGTATTCGTTTAAATACCGGGGCGCACGTGCGGCTGTAACAGCGGTAAGTGCATTTTACCGCGCCGAGGCTATAAAGTTTTTTCTCACGGCATTGCTGTTTGCTGCGGTTTTCCATCGCGCAGACAAGGTCAATCTGCTCGTATTCTTCCTCGCGTTCATCGCCGCACAGATTTTTTCGTGGTTGCTGACAGCCCTGACGCTGAAGCAACCCCGTTGATCCATATTCATCCAACTTGCAACGTGAGAATTAACCATGGCAGCGGAAGGGCACGCCCCCACTACGACTGAATATATCCTGCACCACTTGACCAACTGGACCTATGGCAAGTTGCCCGCAGGCACTTATTGCGATGGCACTCGGGTACAGGAAACCACCAACTGGGTGGTGGCGCACTGTTCCGAAGAAATGAAAGCCATGGGCTTCAATGCTATCCATCTGGATTCTATGGCTTGGTCTATCGGGCTGGGTTTGATCTTCGCCACTCTGTTCCGCTGGGCGGCCAAAAAGGCCCACGCCGGTGTGCCCACTGGTTTCCTCAACTTCGTTGAAATGATCATCGAATTTATCGACAAGACCGTGAAAGACGGTTTCCAACATAAAAATCCCTTCATCGCCCCTCTTGCTTTGACTATCTTCGTCTGGATATTCCTGATGAACCTGATGGACCTGGTGCCGGTGGACTGGCTGCCGGAGTTGGCGATGTGGATCACGGGTGACCGTCACTTCTACTTCAAGGTCGTACCGACGACCGATGTGAATATCACCATGGCCATGGGTTTCACCGTGTTTGCCTTGATGATTGGTTTCAGTATTGCCAAAAAAGGCCTGATCGGCTTTATCAAGGAACTGACCTTCCACCCTTTCCACCCCTCTTTCCACGGCATTGGCATTATCTTCGCGCCGCTGTTGATCGTGATTAACTTCACCCTCGAAACTATCGCCCTGATCGCCAAACCGATTTCGCTTGGCCTGCGGTTATTCGGCAACATGTACGCCGGTGAAATGATCTTCATCCTGATTGCCACCATGTTCGGTGCCGGCTTGTTGATCGGTATCTTCGGGGGCTTCCTGCAATGGGGTTGGGCCGTATTCCACATCCTGGTGATCACGCTGCAAGCTTTTGTGTTCATGGTATTGACCATCGTATACATGGCTATGGCGCACCATGTGGAAGAAGAAGACCAGTTTACGCATTAATTTTTTCATTCACTGTTTAGCTTTATTTTTTAACTTTTGACCATTTGAGGAGAAACACCATGGGTTTAGCTCTGATCGCTGTTGCACTGTTGATTGGTTTGGGTGCACTGGGTACCGCTATTGGCTTCGCTATTCTGGGCGGTAAGTTGTTGGAAGGTTCAGCACGTCAGCCGGAATTGGCGCCGATGCTGCAAGGTAAAATGTTCCTGATCGCCGGTCTGCTCGACGCCGTTCCAATGATCGGTGTAGGTATCGCGATGTACGTTCTGTTCGTTGTTGTGCCAACTCTGGTTTAATTCGAAACGCTTGTGCTTTTCACAGAAATTTTCGGAATGTTTTCTGAAAAATTTCTACCAACAGCCTAAAGCTTTCAACAACAGGGGTTATCGGCGTGAACATTAATTTGACCTTAATCGGACAGTCCATCACGTTCCTATTCTTCGTGCTGTTTTGCATGAAGTTCGTATGGCCGTTCATCACCGCTGCGATGGCCGAACGCCAGAAGTTAATCGCAGACGGCCTTGCTGCCGCAGACCGCGCGAGCAAGGATCTCGAGTTAGCCCAGGAAAAAGCCACCCACACCCTGCGTGATGCCAAACATGAAGCCGCCGCCATTCTGGAATCTGCCAACAAACGCGCTACGCAAATTGTTGAAGAAGCCAAAGAACAGGCACGTGCTGAAGCTGATCGCATCAAAGCTGCTGCCGAGGCAGAAGTTGAGCAGGAAGTGAATCGCGCAAAAGAAAAACTGCGCTCACAAGTCGCCGTTCTGGCGCTGGCCGGTGCCGAGAAAGTCTTGCAAGCTTCTGTGAATGAAGCGACGCACAAGACCATGCTCGACAAACTGGCTGCCAGTCTATAAGCGAGGTGAACCGTGGCTGAACTGACTACACTCGCCCGGCCTTACGCGAAAGCCGCGTTTCAGTACGCGCTTGAAGCGAAAGACCTGGCAGGCTGGGGCAAGCAATTGGCAACACTTGCTGCCGTCAGCCGTTATGGCGTAATGCAGAAAAAGGTCGCATCGCCGTCATTGTCTGCTCAGCAACAAGCACAGCTGTTGATCGATGCATGTGGTGACGAGTTAAGCGCACCCGTGCGTAATTTCATTGTGTTATTGGCGCAAAACAAGCGCCTGCTGTTGCTGCCGGAGATTTATCAATTATTTGATGCTCTCAAGACTGCACAAGAGCAAGCAATCGACGTTGAATTGACCACCGCCATCGCCCTGGACGATGCGAGTCAAGCCAATCTTGCCCAGGCACTGGGTAGCAAGTTGGCGCGCAAGGTAAATGTCCAGACGGTTGTCGACCAGCATTTGCTGGCAGGCGTAATTATCAAAGCAGGTGATTTGGTCATCGACGGCTCGATGCGCGGTCGGTTAGAGAAACTCGCCAAAGCAATCAATTCGTAGGATTGAGGAATAGAGCATGCAGCAGCTGAATCCATCCGAGATTAGCGAAATAATCAAGCAGCGCATCGACCAGCTCGATGTGTCTTCTGAAGCCCGTAATGTGGGCACTGTCGTATCGGTATCTGACGGTATCGTGCGCATCCATGGTTTGATGGATGTAATGTACGGTGAAATGATCGAGTTTGACGGCGGTCGTTTCGGTATGGCCCTTAACCTGGAGCGCGACTCTGTCGGTGCGGTAATCCTGGGTGACTATATCGGCATCGCCGAAGGCCAAACCTGTAAATGTACTGGTCGTATCCTTGAAGTGCCGGTTGGTCCGGAACTGGAAGGTCGTGTTATCGACGCACTGGGTAACCCTATCGACGGTAAAGGTCCGGTGAACACCAAGTTGACTGACGCCATCGAAAAAGTTGCACCCGGCGTAATCTGGCGTAAGTCGGTAGATCAACCGGTGCAAATCGGCTTGAAAGCCATCGATGCCATGGTGCCGATCGGTCGTGGTCAGCGTGAGTTGATCATCGGTGACCGTCAGATCGGTAAGACCGCGATTGCGATCGATGCGATCATCAACCAGAAAGATTCCGGCATTAAATGTATTTATGTCGCTATCGGCCAAAAAGCCTCTTCCATTGCTGCCGTTGTGCGCAAACTGGAAGAGCACGGCGCTATGGAGCACACCGTAGTGGTAGCGGCTACGGCCTCTGACCCGGCGGCGATGCAATTCCTGGCTCCTTTTGCCGGTTGCACCATCGGTGAGTACTACCGCGACCGCGGTCAGGATGCGCTAATCATTTATGACGACCTGACCAAACAAGCATGGGCTTACCGTCAAATCTCCCTGTTGTTACGTCGTCCGCCAGGCCGTGAAGCCTACCCCGGCGACGTATTCTATTTGCACTCCCGTCTGCTTGAGCGCGCTTCGCGTGTGAGCGAAGCCTGGGTGGAGAAATTCACCAAGGGCGAAGTGACCGGCAAAACCGGTTCCTTGACGGCGCTGCCCATGATCGAAACCCAGGCGGGTGACGTGTCGGCGTTCGTTCCGACCAACGTGATTTCGATCACCGATGGTCAGATCTTCCTGGAAGCCTCAATGTTTAACTCCGGTATCCGTCCGGCGATGAACGCCGGTATTTCGGTATCGCGGGTAGGTGGTGCGGCGCAAACCAAGGTCATCAAGAAATTGTCCGGTGGTATCCGTACCGCTTTGGCACAGTACCGTGAATTGGCCGCCTTCTCCCAGTTTGCCTCTGATCTGGATGAAGCGACCAAGTCACAGCTGGATCACGGCCAACGCGTGACAGAACTCATGAAGCAGAAGCAATTCTCGCCCATGAGCATTGCGCAGATGGCTTTGGTTCTGTACGCAGCCAACGAAGGTCACCTGAAAGATGTGCCGGTAAACAAGGTGCTGGATTTTGAAGCTGCCATCCTCTCTTACGCCAACAGTGAATACGCCGATGTGATGAAGACCATCAACACCACCGGCGACTGGAACGCGGAACTGGAAGGCAAGTTCAAAGAACTGATCACCAAGTTCAAGGCGAGCCAAACCTGGTAAGACATTGCAGGCCCGCGATTATGCGGGCCTTTCCATGTCGTAACGCACATCTTGAGGGCCTTTGAGAATGGCAGGCACAAAAGAAATACGCACCCAGATGCTCAGCATCAAGAGCACGCAGAAGATTACCAGCGCGATGGAAATGGTCGCCGCCAGTAAGATGCGCCGTGCTCAGGAGCGGATGCAGTTGGGTAAACCTTACGCCAAGCGTATGCGTGAGGTGATCGGGCATCTGGCCAACGCCAACCCCGAATACAAGCACAGTTTTATGCAGCAGCGCGACGTTAAACGCGTCGGTTTTATCCTGGTGTCCAGTGACCGTGGTCTCTGCGGCGGCTTGAACATTAACGTGTTCAAAACCGCTATCAGAAATATGAAGCCGTGGTCGGATCAGGGTGTGGATATCGATCTTTGCCTGATTGGTGCAAAAGCCTCGGCATTCTTTAAAAGCTTTGGTGGCAATGTGGTTGCCGCTACCCGCGACCTGGGTGAAGCACCCAGCGTGGCCGACCTGATCGGTAGCGTTAAAGTGATGCTCGACGCTTACGCCGACGGCAAGATTGATCGTCTGTTTCTGGTGAGTAACGAATTCGTCAACACCATGACCCAGAGCCCTACCCTGCGTCAGTTATTGCCGCTGGAACCGGAAGAAAACAAAAAGCTGAAACACCATTGGGATTACATCTACGAGCCCAACGCCGAAGTGTTACTCGACGGCCTCTTGACTCGCTACATCGAATCCCAGGTGTATCAAGCGGTAGTGGAAAATGCGGCGGCAGAACAAGCTGCACGCATGATTGCCATGAAAAGCGCCACTGATAACGCCGGTGAGCTGATCGATAGCCTCAAGTTGATCTACAACAAGGCCCGTCAATCAGCGATTACCCAAGAGTTGTCCGAGATCGTGGGTGGCGCAGCGGCGGTCGCTTCCTAAGCTGATGCAACAATTTTGAGTTTAAACCTTCAGGTCCGCGCTAACAGATTAGCCAGCCTGAGATGAAGAGGAACCGGAAATGAGTAGCGGACGTATCGTACAAATCATCGGTGCCGTTATCGACGTGGAATTCCCGCGCGATGCCGTGCCCCAAATTTATGATGCACTGAAGGTCACCGAAGGCGACTTGACGCTGGAAGTACAACAACAATTGGGTGACGGCGTAGTGCGCACTATTGCACTGGGCTCCTCTGAGGGTCTGCGTCGTGGTCTGGCTGTATCCAACACCAATGAGCCCATCAAAGTACCCGTCGGTAAAGAAACCCTCGGTCGCATCATGGACGTATTGGGCAACCCCATTGATGAAGCGGGTCCCATCGGCGAGCAAGAGCGCATGCAGATTCACCGCAAGGCGCCGGCTTACGAAGAACTCGCTGCATCCAACGACTTGCTGGAAACCGGTATTAAAGTTATCGACCTGGTGTGCCCCTTCGCCAAGGGCGGTAAAGTCGGTCTGTTCGGTGGTGCGGGTGTAGGTAAAACCGTGAACATGATGGAACTTATCAACAATATCGCTAAAGAGCACAGCGGTTTGTCAGTATTCGCTGGTGTGGGTGAGCGTACTCGTGAAGGTAACGACTTCTACCACGAAATGACCGACTCCAAGGTTGTGGATAAAGTAGCGATGGTTTACGGCCAGATGAACGAGCCACCAGGCAACCGTCTGCGCGTAGCCTTGACCGGCTTGACCATGGCGGAAAAATTCCGTGACGAAGGTAAAGACGTACTGTTGTTTGTGGACAACATCTACCGCTATACCCTCGCCGGTACCGAAGTATCCGCACTCTTGGGCCGTATGCCTTCAGCAGTAGGTTACCAGCCGACCCTGGCGGAAGAGATGGGCGTTCTGCAAGAGCGTATTACCTCAACCAAAACCGGTTCTATCACCTCGGTACAAGCCGTATACGTACCTGCGGATGACTTGACCGACCCGTCACCGGCCACCACCTTTGCGCACTTGGACTCAACCGTTGTACTGAGCCGTGACATCGCTGCAAAAGGTATTTACCCGGCAATTGACCCGCTGGATTCAACCTCACGTCAGTTGGACCCGCTGATCATCGGTCAGGAACACTACGAAACCGCGCGCGGCGTGCAAACCGTACTGCAACGCTTCAAAGAGCTGAAAGACATTATCGCGATCCTGGGTATGGATGAATTGTCAGAAGAAGACAAACAAACCGTAGCCCGCGCGCGTAAGATCGAGCGCTTCCTGTCCCAGCCTTTCCACGTCGCCGAAGTATTTACCGGTTCACCGGGCAAATACGTGCCGCTGAAAGAAACCATTCGCGGTTTCAGAGGCATCCTTGCCGGTGAGTACGATCACCTGCCAGAGCAGGCGTTCTACATGGTTGGTTCTATCGATGAAGTGGTCGAGAAAGCTGCCAAACTGAAATAATGACCATACCCGGTAGCGCCTCTTTTTAAGAGCCTGCCGGGTTGTTCTCAGCATGAGAGACAGAGACATGGCTATGACTGTTCAATGCGATATCGTCAGTGCAGAGCGCGAGATTTTCTCCGGTCTGGTCGAGATGGTAGTGGCCAACGGTTCGCTGGGTGATCTGGGTATTAACTACGGCCACGCGCCCTTGTTAACTGGCCTTGAGCCAGGCCCGGTGCGCATCAAGAAGCAAGGTGGCGAGGAAGAGATCTTCTACGTCTCCGGTGGCTATCTTGAAGTGCAGCCTTACCATGTGACGGTGCTGGCTGATACCGCCCTGCGCGCCGGTGACATGGACGAAGCGGCAGCGCAACAAGCCAAAGAGCACGCTGCACAACAACTGGCAAATCAATCGGGTGAAGTGGATTATTCCCGCGCGGCTATCCAGTTGGCAGAAGCCTCTGCCCAGTTACGCACATTGCAATCGATTCGTAAGAAACTCGGTAAATAAACACAACTCTTGTGTGGATTCACCAAACCAAAAAAGGGTAGCTCAGGCTACCCTTTTTACTTTCCCGCACCGCAGCAACTTCAGCGTTTTTCTAAAGACACGGGTGCGATTCCTTCGTTAGTCATCACGACCGGTTTGATTGAACCATCTTCATTGAAATACAAGTGCTCAATCGCCATCAGCCGATGGTTGCCGTCATTAGTGTCCAGCGGGCGACGGTGGTAAACAATGTACCAATCATCTGTACTCGGAATGTTCACCACGGAATGATGGCCGGCGCCTTTGGCGATCCTGGCATCCTGTTGCAGGATTTTGCCGATGCGCTTGAACGGCCCCAGCGGCGATGAAGCCATGGCGTAGGCCACGCTGTAATCCGGCCCCGTCCATTCCCCTTCCGACCACATCAAATAGTAAATTCCCTTGCGTTTCACCATAAACGAGCCTTCAACATAGTCTTCACTCGGTGTGATGTCTTTGTAGAGCTCGCCATCAGCAAAGGGCTCCAGGCTGAGTAAATCCTCACTCAGCTTGACGACATTGCAACGCTTCCAGCCGCCGTAATAGAGGTAGAACTGGCCATCGTCATCCTTGAAGACCATTTGGTCGATGGGTTGTGCGCCTTTGTGGATCTGACCGATCAGCGGTTTGCCCAAGGCATCGCGATAAGGGCCTTCGGGTTTATCGGCAACCGCCACACCGATGCCGCCGAGCTGTTCATTGTCCAGAATATTGTTGGCGCTGAAGAACAAGTAATACTTGCCGTTAGCTGTGATCGCGGAGGGCGCCCAGACAGCATAGGCCGCCCAGCTCACGTCCTTGATGTCCAATACCCGATGATGTCTGGTCCAGTTGATGAGGTCCGGGGAAGAAAAGGCGTCGAGAAACGTCTGTTTCAGGAACGGCGACCAGATACCGGGCTGGCTGCGCTGTTTGCGTTGGCTGTCGCTCAGGGTGACCGGAAGGTCGGGCGTGGTTTCGCCGGCCGAGTAAGTGGGATAAATCCAGAACTCGCCGTTGAAGATCCGTATCTCCGGATCGGCATACCAACCCGGATCAATGGGATTGGCAGCAAGGCTCTGAGCACCGTATTGACTACCGACGAGCAGACACAAAACCTTGATAAAAGATGTCAGGAACCTATTCATAATGTCACCTGGTAATTGATGGCATTGATAGTGTTTGTGCCTTGCAGTGAAGTCAAAATGTTTAATAAAGTTTATGACATATCAATAATCGCCGGCTTGTTGTAACGGCAGCACCCACGGCCATAAACCGTTAGAATGTGCACCGATTTATTCATCCACATCCACCGAAAAGGAATCATCATGCTCGATATTCTTGTTCTCGCCGCCGGTAAAGGCACACGCATGCGCTCCGATTTACCCAAAGTCCTGCATCCCGTAGGCGGCAAAGCGCTGGTGCAGCATGTGGTGGATACCGCGCGCCAGGTGGGAAGTGAACGCATCCTGATTATCACCGGCCACGGCGCAGAAAAGGTGGAAGAGAAAATGGCCGCGCCGGATGTGAGCTTCATCTTACAGGCCCAACAACTGGGAACCGGACACGCGGTGCAACAGGCCCTGCCACAACTGCGCGAAGCGGCCACCGTCCTGATCCTTTACGGTGATGTGCCGTTGACGCGTGCTGAAACCCTGCAAAAACTGATCGCCCATGTGAACGATCATCAAATGGGATTATTGACCGTCAACCTCCCCGACCCCACTGGTTACGGACGGATTATGCGCGACGCCAGCGGCGCGGTGAGCGCCATCGTTGAACACAAAGATGCGACCGACGAACAACGCCGGGTGAATGAAATCAATACCGGCATCATCGCGGTGAAGGCAAAACATCTCCAGCAATGGTTGCCGCAACTGACCAACAACAATGCCCAAGGCGAATATTACCTGACGGACATCATCGCCCTCGCCCGCCAGAACGGTGTGGCGATTCAGGTTGAACAACCCAACGCCATCGAAGAAGTGGAAGGCATCAACAATCGTCAGCAACAGGCCGCGCTGGAACGTTTCTACCAAAAGCAAAAGGCCAATGAACTCATGGTTGCTGGAGTGACGTTATTGGACCCGGCGCGGTTTGACTGCCGTGGCACCATCGACGTCGGCCGCGATGTCGTGATCGACATCAACTGTGTATTTGAAGGTGAGGTCGTGCTCGGCGATGGCGTTACCATCGAACCCAACTGCGTGATCATCAACAGCCGCATCGGCAATAACACCCATATCAAAGCCAATAGCCATATTGAAGATGCAGTCATTGCAGGCGATTGCGATGTCGGACCTTTCGCCCGCCTGCGGCCCGGCACGCAATTGGCACAAGGTGCCAAGATCGGCAACTTTGTCGAAACCAAAAAGGCTGTGATCGGTGAAGGCAGCAAAGTGAATCACCTGAGTTATATCGGTGATACCACCATCGGGAAAAAAGCCAACATCGGCGCGGGCACCATCACCTGCAACTACGACGGGGTGAATAAATTCAAAACCGAGATTGGTGACAATGCCTTTATCGGCTCCAACTCGGCCCTGGTTGCGCCGGTCAAGGTCGGTACTAATGCTACCGTCGGCGCAGGCTCGATTATTACCAAGGATGTTGCGGACGAGGAACTGGCTATCGCGCGTGGCAAGCAACGCAATATTCAGGGCTGGGAGCGACCGAGCAAGAAATCCTGATGCTTCAAGCGAGGTGTGACATTCAAGGTATGAACTGAAATCGAAACGACCTTTTTATGCATAAAAAAACCAGGGCAGATCACTCTGCCCTTGATATAAAAAAGCAAAATAATGCGATGTATTAGCTGTTAGTCAATCATGAAACCGGTATCATCAGCGCTCTCTATCGAACAATAATAACGAGGCCCGGTTTATGAATAGTTATAAATTCACGTTGATCCTGCTTCTCAGCGGGCTTGTTTCAGCTTGTGGCGGTGGCGGAAGTGATTCTCCCGACCCGACTCCCAATCCTTCCAGCTCCAGCTCCAGTGCAGCGAATTCGAGTGAAGCATCCAGTTCGGTAAGCTCGGCAATAAGCAGTGAGGCTTCCAGCTCTTCCGCTGCCAGTTCTTTAACACCTATCGCATGCAACGCTACTTTCTCCAGCGTAGGTTCAGCATCCGCGAGTTCAACCGCAGCTGTAGTAAATCTGGCACAACCAGTGACCCCTTTTATTGTCGTCGACCAATTTGGGTATCTACCTGAAGCAGAAAAAGTTGCGGTAATTCGCGATCCGCAAACAGGCTATGACGCAGATGAAAACTTCATGCCCGGCGCAACATACCGCTTGGTTAATGCGACCACTGGGGAAACGGTTCTATCGGGCGCCGCATCGGCATGGAGTTCCGGAGCGACTCACTCAGCATCCGGTGATAAGGCTTGGTGGTTTAATTTCAGCAGCGTTACAACGCCCGGTGTTTATGCGGTTGTTGATGTAGAAAATAATCTCCGCTCACCAAGTTTCCGCATAGATGCCAATGTTTATAAACCCGTATTGAAACACGCTGTGCGGACTTTCTTTTATCAACGTGCCGGTTTCGCCAAAGAGGCACCCTATGCTGATATCGGTTGGACTGACGAAGCGAGTCATGTTGGCCCCGGCCAGGATAAAAATGCGCGGCTCTATAACGACGGGAGTAATCCTGCAACGGAGCGAGATCTCTCTGGCGGTTGGTACGATGCAGGCGATTACAACAAATACACTAACTGGCATGCGGATTATTTAATCGTGCTGCTACACACCTATCTGGAGAACCCGGCAATCTGGACTGACGACTTTACTATTCCCGAGTCGGGCAATGGTGTTCCAGACTTAATTGACGAAATTAAGTGGGGCTTCGACTGGCTGATCAAGATGCAGGAAGATAATGGTTCTGTGTTGTCGGTGATGGGATTATCCCACGCCAGCCCGCCGTCCAGCGCAACCGGTCCGAGTTATTATGGCCCAGCCAGTACTTCAGCAACACTGACCAGCGCATCGGCTTATGCCTTTGGTGCGCAAGTATTTGCTTCTCTGGGTGGAACGGAATTCTGTGACTACGCGAACGAATTAAATAATCGCGCAAATGCGGCTTGGACCTGGGCCAATGCCAACCCCAATGTGACGTTTAAAAACAACGTTGCCGAAAACGGCTCGCAAGGCCTGGCCGCCGGCCAGCAGGAAGTTGACGATGCCGGTCGCGCCGCCAAAAAACTTGCCGCCGCTATTTACCTGTTCGCCGCAACCGGCAACACCAGCTACCGCGATTTTGTCGATACACAATACAACGCGGCTCCGATCGATTGGGTATCTCCCTGGAACGAGCCGCAATTGACCAATTTCCTTTATTACGCCTCGTTACCCAACGCCACCACGTCGGTTGCCACCAGCATCAAAACCAATTACGCCTCAGCGATGAATACTGGGGAAAACTGGGATGCCGTGCGCAACAACGCTGACGCTTATCGCGCGTTTCTCGGCGACGATAATTTTACCTGGGGCAGTAACCGCACCATGTCCCGCAAAGCCACCACCTTTTACAACTTGCTGAGTTTTGATCTCGGTGATGCCGACGAAACAGAAGTGCGCAACGCAGCCTTGGGCTATATCAACTACATCCACGGCGTAAATCCCCAGGCCATGGCTTATCTATCCAACATGGGCGGCGCAGGCGCGCACAGTTCGGTGAATGAGTTTTACCATTCCTGGTTCTCCAACGGCAGCAGCTTGTGGGACCGCGTAGGTGAGTCAGTCTATGGCCCGGCCCCTGGCTTCCTCGTCGGCGGACCGAACCCGAATTACGACTGGGACGGTAATTGCGTATCGAACAATCCCAACCCCGGTTGTGGCGCAGCCGCACCAACGCCACCCAAAGGCCAACCGCCGATGAAGTCCTACCTCGACTTCAACACCAGCTGGCCGCTCAACTCCTGGCAGGTCACCGAAAACCACAACGACTATCAAGTCGCCTACATCCGCTTGCTCTCGAAGTTCGTGCAGTAGAACTAACAGGTTTGAATCCCCCTTTTTTTACGGGGGATTCAAATACAGCCATTTTCGCCCCATAATCAATTCCCTTGTATTTTTTTGTCCATGGTCGATGTGATAAAAGTCAGCCTTATCTCTAATATTGATTTCTTTATCCGCTATGCCTGTATCGGTCAGCTATTTTTACTGATCGCCTATTTGATCTACAAACGCCGCAGCATCTCATCTACACCTTTTAAACAAACCACTCCACTTTTACTTGCGGTGGGCATCATTGCCTACCTGTTGCTGACAGCGCCTTTCTCACCTCGTCCAGACGGAATTATTCGTAGCATCCTATTGATGTTTACCCATTCCATGCCGGTATTTCTTTGGTTGTTCGGCAAGCAGTTATTTGATGATGATTTCAATGTGAAGCTCTGGCCGCTGTGGGGCAAATCACTACTCGTCGGACTTGCGTGCTTTTATCTCTACACTTTTTTGGTCAGAGGTGGTGGTGGACAACTGCAGATGCTTAGTCACGTCGTTGCTCTCATATTCATCTTGCACCTGCTGGCAAGTGTGATTGCGACCTGGCGCCATGATCTGGTTGAGCAGCGGCGGGTTGCGCGGTTCTGGTTGGTGTTGCTGGTGAGTTTGTTCTTCCTGATGCTGGACCTGGTTGAATTAAGTAGAACCGGCTTGAATCGCCATCAAATTTTTATGCTAATGAACGCCTCTATCTGTCTAATCGGAACCAGTGTTACTGCGGCGATTTTGTTTATCCATGAGTCATCCAGATATGGAGCCACTACCGAGATCGTGGCAGGCTCAACCGGAGGCACCGGTCGTTATACACGTTTGATTCCGCAAGAGAATGCGCTTTACGAAAAGCTGCAGGCCTTTATTGCCAACGCCGGTTATCTGCAGTCGGCACTCACCATCAGCCAGCTGGCGAAACAACTGGAATGTCCCGATCATCATCTGCGCAAGCTGATTAACCAGCGGTTAGGCTATACCAACTTCAATGCGTTTTTAAACCACTACCGCATTGATGAGGCTCGCAAGCAGCTGATTGAATCTCACTTGCCGGTTTTATCTATTGCCCTTGGTCTGGGCTATGGCTCTATCGCTTCTTTCAATCGCGCATTTAAAGATATAACGGGAACCACACCCACAGCCTATCGCGCCGTTGAACAAGCCCAAATTTCCTCCTGACTTTCAAAACTGATCAACTTTTTCAGTTTTTGAGAAGCAATTTATCCGCTGAATCGCCACTGTGCAGTTTCCAATGGACCCACACAGGCGATAACAATGATCCGCACACCACATTTTAAAAAAGTAATCCTGGTTGCATTTCTGGCTGGCTGTATCTGGTTTAGCTGGCCGATTTACCAGTTCTATGCCTATGAGGGCGAGGTGCCAATGTTGTTTCCAAAGGATGTGACTCTGCCCGCACACTTGCCACGCACCACGTTGTTTCACAAGCATCCCCAAGCTACTGCAGCTCTGAACTTGCTCAGCCAACATAGAGCGGCAATTCACGCCCCCGCTATTTCCGGTGCTGTCGCGATTGACGGGCAGATTGTCTGGGCCGGTGCGGTGGGTTGGGCGAATATTGAAAAGCAGATCCCTGCAACAGCGGACATTCAATTCAGGATCGGTAGTACCTCTAAAGCGGTCACCGCTACTTTGCTCGCAAGAATGGTTCAGGCAGGAAAAGTCGAGTTGGATAAACCGATAGTGAGTTACTATCCAAATCTTCCTAATCCAGCGTGGAAAAATATCACGCTAAGGCAATTAGCCTCGCATACCAGTGGCCTGCCTGACTATATCGACAATTATGGTGATCCGTGGGGCTTCTATTACTTGTTCAATCTAGACAAACGCTATACATCAGTCAGCGAATCTTTGGAAGTATTCGACGATACCGACCTGCTGTTCGAGCCGGGCACCCAATACCATTACACCAGCTTTAATACGGTTTTGCAGAGCGTGGTCCTGGAAGCTGTGGCGGGAGAAAGTTTCCTTGAGACCATTCGCCGGGAAATTTTCAATCCCCTCTATATGAATGCTACGGGTGCTGAATACGAATTTGCACAACAAAATTCACTGGCCGGCTTTTACTGGAATCATGACGGAAAATACCCCGGCTTTCGCATGTGGCATGAGGTCGATTTAAGTCACCGGCTGGCCGGTGGCGGGTTTATATCCACCCCTTCCGATATGGTGAAGCTCGGCTCCGCTTGGCTGGACAATAACTTCATCACCGCGGAAACCCGGAACATCTTCTGGCAACCCCAAACCTTGATTGATGGCAGCATCGATCCGGAAAATTACGCACTCGGTTGGCGCTGGGCAGACTACGAAGATGAGCACGGAAGAGTCCACAATGCTAACCATGGCGGTGTTTCCCGCGGCTCGCAAAGCTGGTTGATGGTCATTCCTGAGAGAAATATGGCGGTTGCAGTGATGATCAACTCTAATGTGGATACTTTTTGGGATTTCGGCCAGGTCAGCATGCCCCTCGCGCGTCTTTTCTTTGAAGAGTAAAGTGCCAATACATTCACATTAATATGGCTGGCATTTGCGGCGAGCAGGTTTTACAAGCTACTGGAGCTTTGGACGGCTTGCATAAAAGTTTCGAAAGCGTAGAATACCTTTCGTTTCGAAACTTACGGCACGGAGCCGCCCGCAAATGACCAAACGCAATACCCAGCAGCGCCGTCGCGCCATCATTGATTTGATCAACAGCGAAGGCGAAGTCAGC